>CAYRBQ010000152.1:0-8032 GCA_964422305.1 uncultured Reyranella sp.
GGTGCACCTGGCGGCAAGCACGGGACCGCCTTCTGCGCGGTGCGCCCACCGGGCCATCACGCGACGCCCGACGTGCCGGGCGGCTTCTGCCTGTTCAACAACGTCGCCGTCGGCGCGTTGCATGCGCGCGTCGTCCACGGCGTGCAGCGCGTGGCCATTATCGACTTCGACGTCCATCACGGCCAGGGCACGCAGGCCGTCGTCGAGCCCGATCCCGACCTCTTCTATGCCTCGACGCACCAGCAGGCGATCTACCCCGGCACCGGCTCGGCCCGCGAGCGCGGTGTGGCGGGCAACGTCGTCAACGTGCCGCTCGGCGCCGGCAGCGGCAGCGAGGAATTCCGTACCGCCTGGGCCGACCGGCTGCTGCCGGCGCTCGACAGCTTCGCACCCGGCCTCGTCATCGTGTCGGCGGGTTTCGACGCCCATCGCCGCGATCCGCTCGCCCAGCTCGATGTCGAGACCGAGGATTTCGCCTGGCTGACCAGGGAGCTGCTGGCGATCGCCCGCCGCCATTGCGGCGGTCGCCTCGTCTCCGTTCTCGAAGGCGGCTACGACCTCGCCGCGCTCGCCGAGTCGGTGTCCGCTCATGTCGCCGCGCTGATGCGGGCCGACGCCGGCTGACGCGCGCCTGTAACGATGGCAGCCCATGCTTCCCCTCGCGTGACGGCAAACCGCTTTCGTGGCCTTCCCAGCT
This sequence comes from uncultured Reyranella sp., assembly GCA_964422305.1. Classification (GTDB taxonomy): domain Bacteria; phylum Pseudomonadota; class Alphaproteobacteria; order Reyranellales; family Reyranellaceae; genus Reyranella. The sequence goes on from CAYRBQ010000152.1 coordinate 698, forward strand.
TCCGGCTCGTCGTGCCGACGATCGCCTGGGCGGCAGGCGGCGCGCACGTGGTCGAGGACTCGGAAGTGCTCGAGCCCGGCCTCTGCCAGGTCGACTTCTGGGTGACGCGGTTCGATCCGGGCGGCGGCTACGGCAATGCGACGCCGACCTGCACCCTGAAGAGCCTGCCGCGCCTCGAATGGGGCGTGCAGTTCCAGCACTACTGGTTCAACGAGACCGACTCGACCGACCAGATCCTTGGGCCCAACGTGAAGCTCAACCTGGTGCCGGAGGAGCGCGGCGTCGGCGTCGGCGTCTATTTCAACTCGGGCGTCAATATCGCCACCGGCGAGCTCGCGCTCGCGACCCTGCTGGTCCCGGTCTCCATCCCGCTCACCGACAATGCCCGCATCAACCTCAACGCCGGCTGGAGCTACCTGCGCATCTCCGAGCAGCAGAACACCTTCTTCTGGGGCGTGCAGATCGAATCCAAGGTTGCGTGGGACGTCTCGCTGATGCTCGAGACCTTCGGCCGCTCGGGCGACACCACCGCCGCGCAGCTCGGCATCCGCTGGCGTCCCAATGACGGCAACATCGACTTCGACCTGCTGGCCGGCGGCTTCTTCGACCAGATCAACGCGCGCTTCTTCACCATGGGCGTCACGGTACGCTGGTAAGGGTTTACTTCTGCTCCATGTGCCAGGTGCCGTCCCAGCCCGGCGGCGCGCCGCTGCGCAGGAAAGTCTCGCAGCGCGCGATGAACACCCGGCAGGGCGCATCCTCCTCGCGCATCGCGGCGGCGCCCCGGAAGGCTTCGATCGCTTCGTCGAAGCGGCCCGCGACATAGGCCGTACGCCCCGCCTCCCACGTCGCGAGGAACGCCTCGTGCTGGGGTCGCGCCGACGCCTCGCCCAACGGCTCGTAGACGTCGTGCGGCTCGGTGGTCCCGACGGCGACCACGCGATCGATGTGGCGCCAGACGAACAGCGCCGACGTCGGCCGGGCGACCTCGCCGCTCGCCAGCACCTCGGTGCCGTAGACCTTGTTCATGCCCTCGAGCCTCGAGGCCTGGTTCGCGACCTGGCCGACCAGCGTGTAGTTGATTCGCTCCTTGGCGCCGACATTGCCGACGACGGCGGGGCCGGTATGCAGACCGAAGCGCGTGCGGAAGCCCGGCCGGCCGCGCTCGCGCCACTTCTCCGAGAGCTCGCGGCCGGCGGCGGCGGCCTGCAGGGCGCTGCGGCAGGCGTTGGCGATATGGTCGGGATCGAGCTCGGGCGCGTTCCAGAAGGCCATGATGCTGTCGCCGATATACTTGTCGATCATGCCGCGATTGGCCGAGATCGCCGAGCCCAGCGTCTCGAAGTAGCGCGACAGGCGGCTGGTCAGCAGCTCCGGCTCCATCGTCTCGCTGAGCAGCGAGAAGCCCTCGATGTCGGTGAACATCACCGTGATCTCGCGCCGCGTGCCGCCGATGCCGCTCGATTCAGGCGAGCGCATGATCTGGTGCACGAGGTCCTTGGAGACGTAGCGGCCGAAGATCTCCAGCCCCTCGCGCATCCGCTCGACCGCCTCGGACAGGCGCACGATCTCCCGGATCCGGCTCTGCACCGGCTGGTGGTCCGAGAAGTCGAGGCGGCGGATGCGCTCGGTCTTGGCGGCGAGATGGGCGATCGAGCGCGAGACCAGCAGCGAGGCGATCAGCGCCGCGAGGATCGCGAGACCGACCGCGACGGCGGCGGCGATGGCCGCCCGCTGCAGCAGCACGCGAGACGCCGCCGTCAGCTCCCTGACCGGCACTGCGGCGGCGACCACGAAGCGCTGGCCGAGCTGGGGCTGCATGCGATTGACGATGATCCGGTAGGCGTGCTCGCCGACCGTGACGCGGCGATCGATCCGGCGGTCGGAGGCGAAGGCCTGGCGGATCTCGCCGCGCAGCACCGCCCGCACCTCGCTGTCGCTGAAGCAGCCGGGCGCATCCGGGGCGCAGGGCTCCGACTGGATCTCGACGCTGCCGCCCGAGTGGCCGACCATGATCACCGAGTTGCCGGTGATCTTGTAGGCGGTGAGAAGCTGCGACAGCGTGCGCAGCGTGAAGTCGAAGCCGACGACGCCCTTGCCGTTCTGCAGCGGTACGCCGGCCGAGATGCCGATGTCGTTCGTCTGGGCGAAGCGGTAGGGCTCCGTGAGAACGGGCCCGCCGTTCTTCAGCGCCTCGATGTACCACGGGCGCGTCCTCGGGTCGTAGTCGGTGCGCCGTACGCGCGAGGGGCTGTGCGTGCCGTCGGCGTTGTAGAACCACCAGGTCTCCTCGCGCGGCGGCGCGCCGCCGGCCATGGCCCGCACGATGATCGCCTCCCCATCGGGCACGTCGAACTCGCCGCGCTGGGCCACGGTAAACGTATCGGTACGCCCGGCATAGATGAAGCCGCCGTCGTCGTAACCCGCGAACGCCGCCTGCACCGCCGGATGGCGGCCGAGCATGGCGATGAGCTGGCGCTTGCGGGTCTCGTCGATCAGCGGGCTTTCCGCGGCGTTGAAGCTCGGCCCTTCCGACAGGGTCTGCCCGACCGACACCACGACCCTGAGCCCTTCCGACATGAAACGCTCGACGGCCCCCTCCAGCGCCGTGACGCGCTGGTCGGCGCTGCGCTGCTCGAGAAAGTCGACCGAGCGCCAGCCGAGCCACAGCAGCACGGCGGCGAGCGGCACGACGATCAGCGCCATCAAGGTCAGCATCGTGATGCTGAACGGGACGGACGCCCGATGACTGCTCATCTCACCTGCCGATGACGAACGAAGCGTTCGGCGCCTACTCCTTCACCGCCGACCACTTGCAGCCGAGATTCTGCGTGGTGGCGGTCAGCATCTTGGGCTGCGAGGCGGTGTTGGCCACGATGTTGAGGTGCGTGGCGCCGAGCGAGTACTCGCCGGTGTAGACGCCGTTGGCCCGCTGCTTCAGCTTCACGTTGATGCCGCCTGCCGATTTGATCTCGGCCTGGCCGCCGACCATCTTGAACGTATGCTCGCGGGTGAACGCCGAATCCATGGAGATGCAGCCCTGGATGTTCTTCGGATCGCCCTTCAGCCAGAAGTGCACCTCGGCGTCCTGTGCGGCGGCCGCGAAGGGCAGCGCTGCTGCAAGTGCGACAGCGGCCAGTCTGAGTGTGATCATGTCGACTTCCCCCGTTGATCCCGTCCCGCACCTTAGCGCGGCGCGGGGCGGGCGTCAGTCCTTGCGGCCGAGCAGACCATAGGCCAGTCCCGCGACCGCACCACCGACCAGCGGCGCCACCCAGAACAGCCAGAGCTGCGACAGCGCCGCGCCGCCGACAAACAACGCCGGCGCCGTGCTGCGGGCGGGATTCACCGACGTGTTGGTGACGGGGATGCTCACCAGATGGATCAGGGTGAGCGCGAGTCCGATCGCGAGGCCGGCCATCGCCGGATGCGCCTTCTTGTCGGTCGCGCCCAGGATCACCGTGACGAAGCCGAAGGTCATGACGATCTCGGTCACCAGCGCGGCCACCATGCCGTACTTGCCGGGCGACTGCGCATCGTAGCCGTTGCTTGCGAAGCCGCCGATCTCGGCGCCGGCCTTGCCGGTGGCGATGAGATAGAGGATCGCCGCGCCGGCGATGCCGCCCAGCACCTGGGCGATCACGTACTGCAGGACCTCTCCCCACGGAAAACGCCCGCCGGCGGCGAGCCCGACCGTGACCGCGGGATTGAAGTGCCCGCCCGACACACCGCCCACGGCATAGACCATGGTGAGCACGGTGAGGCCGAAGGCGAGCGCAACGCCCGCGAAGCCGATGCCGAGCTGCGGAAAGCCGGCGGCCAGCACGGCACTGCCACAGCCGCCCAGCACCAGCCAGGCAGTACCGAGAAACTCCGCATAGAGACGGTTGGCGATCGGCATGATCAACGCTCCCCGAGATTGTCGCCTGGGGAGTCTACTCTCGCCGCGGCGAGCCGGGCCTTCCCCCCAGGGGTGATCTCGCAGACATTTTTGCACAGTGTGGATGACTTGCCGCAGCGCACAAGCGAAGCGTCACCGAAGCGAAACCGTCTGGTCATCGAAGCGTCCTAGCGTCCGGCCCTCTTCACCAGAGGGAGTTCGCGCCATGTTCCTGCGCCGCCGTCGCCTGATCGCCGCCTCCGGCCTCGCCGCCACGAGCCTGGCCCTCCCCAGGGTCGCCATCGGCCAGGCCGACCAGCGGCCGAGCATCACCATCGCGGTACAGCAGATCGCCAACAGCGCCTCGCTCGAGCCGCTGCGCGAGCAGTCGAACGTCGGCCAGCGCGTCTTCTCCTTCATCTTCGAGCGCCTGATCATGCAGGACCTGCTGTCCAAGCTCGAGGAGCGGCCGGGCCTCGCCGAGAGCTGGAAGCGGATCGACGCGCGCACCGTCGAGTTCACTCTGCGCAAGGGCGTGAAGTTCCACAACGGCGACGAGATGACCGCCGACGACGTGGTCTTCACCTTCAGCCGCGACCGCATGTTCGGTCCGGACTACGTCATCAGCTCGAACAAGACGCTGTTCACCTCGGTGCTGATCCGCGACGCGGTCCAGGGCAAGAACCTGCCGCCGGAGGTGCCGGCGGTCGCCAAGCGCCTGTTCCCGGCGCTGGAGAAGGTCGAGGCGATCGACAAGTACACGGTGCGCTTCACCAACCGCACGCCCGACGTGACGCTCGAGGGCCGCATCGGCCGCATGGGCGCCGACATCGTCTCGCGCCGCGCGTACGAGGAAGCCAAGAGCTGGCTCGACTGGTCGCGCACGCCGGTCTCGACCGGTCCCTACAAGGTGCGCGAGTTCGTGGCCGACCAGTCGCTCACCATGGAGGCGCACGACGACTACTGGGGCGGCCGCCCGCCGCTCAGGAGCGTGCGCATGGTGGTGGTCCCCGAGGTCGCGACCCGCATCAACGGCCTGCTGGCGGGCCAGTTCGACTTCATCTGCGACGTGCCGCCCGACCAGATTCCTGGCATCGAGAAGAACCCGAAGTTCGAGGTGCTGGGCAGCACCATCGTCAACCACCGCCTCACGGTGTTCGACAAGAACCACCCGCGGCTCGCCGATCCGAGGATCCGCCAGGCCTTCACCCACGCGATCGACCGCCAGGCGATCGTCGATGCTCTGTGGTCGGGCCGCACCCGCGTGCCGGCCGGCCTGCAGTGGGAGTTCTACGGTCCGATGTTCGTCGAGAACTGGACGGTGCCGGCCTACGACCTCGCCAAGGCCAAGGCGCTGCTCAAGGAGGCCAACTACAAGGGCGACCCGATCCCCTACCGCCTGCTGAACAACTACTACACCAACCAGTCCTCGACGGCGCAGGTGCTGGTCGAGATGTGGCGCGCCGCCGGCCTCAACGTGCAGATCGAGATGAAGGAGAACTGGCAGCAGATCTTCGACACCAACAGCCCGCGCGCCGTGCGCGACTGGTCGAACAGCGCCGGCTTCAACGACCCGATCTCCTCGATCGTGGCGCAGCACGGGCCGCAGGGCCAGCAGCAGCAGGTCGGCGAGTGGACCAATGCCGAGATGAACAGCCTCTCGGCCGCCATGGAGATCGAGACCGACATGGCAAAGCGCAAGGCGATGTTCGCGCGCATGCTGGTGATCTGCGAGCGCGAGGACCCCGCCTACACCGTGCTTCATCAGAACGCGACGTTCACGGCCAAGCGGAAGGACATCAAGTGGAAGGCCTCGCCGTCCTTCGCCATGGAGTTCCGCAGCACCAACTTCTCGACCTGAGGGCGGCCGGGCGATGGTCGCTCCCCTGGTCGCGCTGCGCGGCCTCTCGGTCGATTTCGAGAACGGCGGGCGGAGTTCGCGCGCCGTCGACGGCATCACGCTCGACGTGGCGCCCGGCGAGGCGCTGGGCATCGTGGGCGAGTCGGGATCGGGCAAGAGCGTCACCTGGCTCGCCGCGCTGGGCCTGCTGCCGGGCCGCGCCCGCGTTTCGGGGTCGGTGCGGCTCGAGTCGAGCGAACTGATCGGCGCGCCGCGCACGATGCTCGAGCAGGTGCGTGGCAAGCGCATCGCCATGATCTTCCAGGACCCTTCCAGTTGCCTGAACCCGGTCCATCGCATCGGCTGGCAGCTCGCCGAGGCGTTGAAGCTGCATCGCGGCCTCGACGGTCGCGCCGCCGACGCCGAGGCGCTGCGACTGCTCGACCAGGTCGGCATCGCCGACGCCCGCCGGCGCCTGCACGACTATCCCCACCTTCTCTCCGGCGGCCTCAACCAGCGGGTCATGATCGCCGTGGCACTGGCCGGGCAGCCCGACCTGCTGGTGGCCGACGAGCCGACGACGGCGCTCGACGCCACCATCCAGGCGCAGATCCTGGCGCTGCTCGCCGGCATCCGCCGCGACACCGGCATGGCGCTGGTGCTGATCAGTCACGATCTCGGCGTGGTCGCCGAGAACGTCGACCGCGTCGCCGTGATGTATGCCGGCCGCCTCGTCGAGGAGGCACCGTCGGTCGACCTGTTCGGCGGCGCGCGCCACCCCTACACGCAGGGCCTGCTGGCGGCGTTGCCTGCCCTCACAGGCCCGCGGCGGCGGCTCGCCGCCATTCCCGGCACCGTGCCCGATCCCTGGAACCTGCCGGCGGGCTGCCGCTTCGCACCGCGCTGCCCCGTCGCCGAAGCTCACTGCGCCGGCACGCCGCCGCCCGCGCGCAACCTCGGCTTCCGCCATGTCGCGGTCTGTCACCGCCCGGTCGATCGCGGCGGCTCGGTCTGGACGCTGCCGCAGGCGGCCGAATGAGCATCCTGCTCGAGGCCACCGGCCTTCGCCGCCACTATCAAGTCCGCACCGGCCAGGGCCTGTTCGCGACCAAGGCGACACTGCGCGCCGTCGACGGCGTGTCGCTCGCCCTGCAGCCGGGACGCACGCTCGGCCTGGTGGGCGAGTCGGGCTGCGGCAAGTCGACGACCGGCAAGCTCATGCTCGGCCTCGTCCCGCCCACGGCCGGAACGGTGCGCTATCGCGGCGAGCCCCTGCCACCGGTCAACACGCCGGCCTGGCGCGCGCTGCGCCGGCGCATCCAGATGGTCTACCAGGATCCCCTCGGAGCGCTCGATCGCCGCCTGCCCGTCGGCCGGCAGATCGAGGAACCGCTCGCCATCCACGAGGAGGCGACGCCGGCCGAACGTCGCGAGCGCGCGCTGGCCACCATGCAGTCGGTCGGCCTGCAGCCGCACCAATACGAGCGCTATCCGCACGAGCTTTCGGGCGGGCAGCGCCAGCGGGTCGTGCTGGCCCGCGCGCTGATGGCCGAGCCCAAGCTGCTCGTCTGCGACGAGCCGGTCTCCGCGCTCGATGTCTCGATCCAGGCGCAGG
>CAYRBQ010000153.1:0-8024 GCA_964422305.1 uncultured Reyranella sp.
CCCGACCTGCGAGCACGAGATCCCTCGCCACAAGGCGGGCGGCGCGCACGACTTCCTCTGCCGGCTGCCCGCATGAGCGCCTCCCTGCCCGCCATCGAGCAGCCTGCTATCGAACTCAGGGGCGTGCGCCGCACCTTCCGCGTGAAGGGCGGGCTGCTCGGCGCCGACCGCCATGTCGTGGCGGTCGACGACGTCTCGCTCGCCGTGCCGCCGGGCGGCGTGCTGGGCGTGGTGGGCGAGTCGGGCTGCGGCAAGTCCACGCTCGCGCGCCTGATCCTGGGCCTGCTCGAGCCGACCGCCGGCGACATCGCGGTCGAGGGCCAGCGGGTCACCGACATGAACCGCAAGGCCCGTGCGCGCCTGATCCAGCCGGTCTTCCAGGACCCGTTCGCCTCGCTCAATCCGCTGGCCAAGGTGCGCGACATCGTCGGCATGCCGCTGATCGCCCAGGGCAACATCGGCAAGGCCGAGATCGCCAGGAGGGTCGACGAGATGCTGGCCCGCGTCGGCCTGCGCGCCGAGATGGGCCAGCGGCTGCCGACCGAGCTGTCGGGCGGCCAGCGCCAGCGGGTCGCCATCGCGCGCGCCCTGGTGCTGCGCCCGCGCATCGTGGTGTGCGACGAGCCGACCTCGGCGCTCGACGTCTCGGTGCAGGCGCAGATCCTGAACCTGCTCTCCGAGCTGCGCCGCGACCTCGGCCTCACCTATCTCTTCATCAGCCACAACCTCGCCGTGGTCGAGCACGTCGCGAGCGAGGTGGCGGTGATGTATCTCGGCCGCATCGTCGAGAGCGGCCCGACCGAGAAGCTGTTCGCGCAGCCGGAGCATCCCTACACCAAGGCGCTGCTCGCCTCGGTGCTGACGCCCGAGCCCGGGCTCGGCGTGCCCGACGTCGGGCTGGGCGACATCCTGCCCGACCCGGCCAACATCCCGCCGGGCTGCCGCTTCCATCCGCGCTGCCCGGTGGCCGAGCCCCGCTGCTCAACCGAAACGCCGCCGCTCAGGCCCCGGCCCGGCGGCGGCGTCGAGTGTCTGCTCGTTCCCTAGAAGCCGGCCCGTCACTTCCACTTCGCGAAGTAGAAGCGCGGCAGCTCGTCGGGGTAGGTCTTGAAGTCGAGCGTCTTGGAGAAGGCGTAGGTGTTCACGTAGGTGAACAGCGGCAACCAGTAGGCCTTCTCGGTCATGATCCTGATCGCCGCCGAGTAGGCCTTCTTGCGGGCTGCGGCGTCGTTGGAGCTGCCGCCGTCGGCGATCAGCTTCTCGAGCTCGGGATCCTTCGAGTAGTTGTTGAGTTCGCCGGCGCCGTACATCACCGGGAAGATCGCCGACACGTCGTTGACCGAGTAGCTGCCCCACGAGCCGTGGTAGAGCGGCGCCTCGCCCTTCTGGGCCTTCTGGATCGCCGGCGCGACGCCCATCTGGTTGATCTTGGCCTTGATGCCGACCGCCGCCAGGTAGTTCTGGATCGCCGCGCTCCACTGGGTCGGCTGCACGTAGGTCAGGAACTCGACCTCGAAGCCGTTGGGAAAGCCCGCTTCGGCCAGCAGCGCCTTGGCCTTGGCCGGATCGTAGGCGTACTTCACCGCGGCGTCGGCGTCGCAGCCGAACTGGCTGGGGAAGCACGGCGCGATCGGCACGCGGCTGCCGCCCGTCACCAGCTTGTCGGCCATCTCCTGGCGGTTGACGGCGTGCCAGATCGCCTGGCGCACCTTCTGGTTGGTCAGCGGATTGCCCGCGCCGCTGCGGCCGGCGGCGTCGATCGAGACGTAGCCGATGCGCATCGACTCCTGCTGGACCGCCTGCAGGTAGGGCATCTTGTTGATGTTCTCGCGCTGGTCGGGATTGATGTTCCACATCCAGTCGCTGCGCTGCGCCAGCAGCTCGGTGACCTGCGTGGCGAGCTCCGACACGAAGCGCACATGCAGCGTCTTGATCGCGGGCTTGCCCTTGGGCGAGCCCGCCCAGTAGTCGTCGAAGCGCTCGAAGACGACTTCCTTGCCCTGCTCGTTCTTGACGATCTTGTAGGGACCGGCGCCGACCGGCTTGGCGGCGAAGCCCTCGGGCCCGACCTTCTCGCGATAGGCCTTGGGATGGATCGGCGTCACCATCGCGAGGTACTCGAGTGCCGCGGGCGTCGGCCGGCTCATCTTGATCCTGACCGTGTGGTCGCCGGTCTTCTCGGCCTTGCCGATCCAGGCATAGTTCGACGGCGTCGCCACCTTGCTCGCCGGGTCGGCCGCCATGTTGATCGTGTAGACCACGTCGTCAGCGCTGAGCGTGCTGCCGTCGTGGAACTTCACGCCCTGGCGGATCGTGAGGTCGAGCGTGTTGTCGTCGTTGAACTTCCAGGCGGTCGCGAGCGCGGGCTTGATCTCGAAGGTCGAGGGGTCGCGATGGACCAGCATGTCCCAGGCCTGGTGCGCCAGGATCAGCCCGGTGCGCTGGCTGTTGAAGTACATGTCCACGTTGGGGACGGCGTCGGTGAAGGTGATGCGCAGCGTATCGGCGGCCTTCTGCGCCGATGCGGGCGCGGCCAGCGCCAGCGACGCGGCGGCCAGAAGCAGGGTTCGACGGAACGATTTCACTTGAGCCTCCTTGTGTTTGGCGAAGCCTAGGCCGCCCGCCTCGAATGAGGCAAGCTTCGCGCCATCCCGAGGAGAACCGCATGACCGCCAAGCTCACCGGCGACGCCCGCAAGGCCGCCCTCGCCGCCCTCAAGGACTGGAAGGACGTTCCGGGCCGCGATGCGATCCAGAAGAACTTCACGTTCGCCGACTTCAACGCCGCCTGGGCCTTCATGACCAGGGTGGCGCTGGCCGCCGAGAAGGCCGACCACCATCCCGAATGGTCCAACGTCTACAACAAGGTCGAGATCGTGCTCTCGACCCACGACGCCGGCGGACTCTCGGAGAAGGACGTGGCGCTGGCGAAATTCATCGACTCGGCGGCCTGAAGCGCCCGCCCGGTGGCGGACATCGCGGGAACCGACATCGCCGCCGCGGCCCGTCGCACTTTCCGCCGTCAACCGCCCGGCGCATCGCGCTTTTTTCGCGTCGGCCCCGCCGGCCGATGTCCGCCGAAAGCGGACATCGGGGGAAACGACTTCCTCATTTTTCCGGCAGCGGCAGGCGCGCGATCAGGCGCAGCAGGAGGCGGTCGTTGAAGCGGCGCAGGTGCCCGATCTGGCGACCGCGATGCCAGATCGGCCGGACCTCGGGGTTCGCCATGCGTCGACTCACTTCCAACATGACGGCGTTGCGATACTCCGCGAGCGCCAGCTCGCAACGCCGCGCGAACGCCGGCTCCTTGCGCCAGCGTCGCGATGTGCGGGCGTCGATCCCGGTCCGCGCCGCCGCCTCGGCATGGTTTCCCCAGCGCAGCAGGTGCCGTTCGTAATCCGCCTGCTTGCGGGCAGTGGTCCGCCGTCGTGGCTTCGGGGGCGCCTGGGCCAGGACCTGCTCCGGCACCTCCTCGCGGGAAACGTAGCTCCAGTTCATGTGCATCCTCCTCGGCGACAGGAATAGGACTATAGGATTTACACTCTCCTGTCAATCCTTGCCTTTCGGCTGCAATCGGGCGCAGTGCCCTCTTGTGTCCGGAAGAGCAGATGTCCGATGCTTCGCCCCCCGATGGAAGACGCACCGGAGCACGTCGATGCCGATCCACATGGACATCTCAGCCATCAACCGCCTGGTCGTGATCGTCGCGCGCGGCCAGGTGACGGCCGACGAGATCCGGGAGAACACCGAGAAGCTCGTCGCGGCCAACGTACCGGGCTATGCCAAGATCATCGACGTGTCGGGCTCGAGCTCCGACCTCACGCGCGAGCAGGTCGAGAAGATCGCCGCCCTGCTCCGTGGCGATCCCGCCGACGTGAAGCGCGGCGCGGTCGCCTTCGTGATCAATCCCAACCGCAAGGGCTTCGCCGACGCCTTCGCCGAGGTCACCAAGGGCGAACGGCCGATCCAGCTCTTCCGGAGCCTCCACGACGCGCGTCGATGGCTGCTCGACGGTGGCGCGCATGCGGGCGTCGCACGGCCGGGCAGTGCACTGGGGCCCATCGTTCCGCGCACATAGCAGCGACGCGCTGAGCTGCTCCCGTCGCGGTAAAGCGACGTTTACCCGCACTCACCGGCACGAAAGCTGGTCACGGCCCGAGGGCTGGCAATCCTCTTCGCGAGTTCCCAAATGGAAAACCCGGAGAGAGGAACCAATGAAAGCCATCAGCCCCCGCCTGATCGTGTCGATCGCGATCCTGATTGCCGGTCTCGGCAGCGCGACGGCCGCATCCTCGGCGATGCAGCCGGGCTTCTTCGGCGACACGGTCGACGAAGCCACTGCGACGACGCCCGCCGAGGAGCCGCTGGCCGCCGGCACGGTTGTGGCGGTCGACGCCGCACGCGGTCGCATCACGCTCGACTACCGTCCGGTGCCGCGGCTCTTCCTCGAGGGCGGCACGCGGATCTTCGAGGTCACCGATGCCGAGATGCTGAAGGGCCTCAGTACGGGCGACCGCGTACGCTTCGACGTCGAGCGCGACGGGCGGCGCTATCTCGTGACGCGCCTGGAGAACAGCAACTAGCCCTCCCGGACCGCGCGCGGGCCGAAGGCTATTTCGTCGCCTTGTCGAAGGCGAGCGCGAAGCCCAGCAGCGGTATGTCGATGTTGAGGGTGCGCTTGTTGACGTCCTGCAGCGAGAGCTTGAGCTGCGTGCCGCTGCGCATCGATGCCAGCAACGGATCCTTGAGCGGCACCGTGAGGAAGCAGCCCGTGCTGGTGCAGGTCTGAAGCGGCAGCCTTTCCTCCTTGCCGTTGTCGACTTTGACGACCACCGGTTCGGAGACGCTGATGCCGAGCGGAAGCTGCATGGCGAGCTGGGGTTGCCGGTCCGGTCCGAGGCGCACCACGATCTGCGCCACGAGCTGGCTGTTCTCCCGCATGAGGAGCTGCTGGAAGGCGCGGCATTCGAGGACCTTGCCGTCGCCACCGCAGTCGACGCGCCAGGCCCCGACACCCTCCTGCGGCGCCGGGATGGCGGGTGCCGGTGCGGCGCCGGCGGCTGGTGGCGACGCCGGTGCTGGCGCCGGTGTCTGGGCCGGTGTCTGGGCCGGTGCCTGGGCCTGTGCCGAGGCAGTGCCGCTCCATAGAGCTGCCGCCGCCAGGATCGCCGTCGCGACCCGCCATGCGATCCGCATCTGAAAACCCACTGAAGAAATCCCCCGGCATCAGGGAACCGGGTTTTCAGACGGCTGGCAAGATCGCCCGTCGCCCCAGCCGATCAGCGGTTGAAGTGCCGCTTGGCGTGCCGCAGCAACTCGCCTTCCTGGGGCTCGTCCATGGTCTCGACCGCCACGAGCTTGCGCGCCAGTTCCTCGGCATGGCCGACGCGGACATACTTCTCGAAGTCCTGCCGCGCGCCCTGGGGACCGGCGATCATCCAGTCCTCGACCTCGGTGAGTTCCGCCAGGATCGCCTCGAAGTAGCCGCGGTCGTCGCGCATCCGGCCGCTGCCGTCGGCATTGACCAGCAGCTTCTCCACCCCGGCCTCGCCGAAGCGGAAGATGCGGGCCTCCTCGGCATTCAGCCAGACCGCGGCGTGCGGCGCGCTCACAGGCCCCTCCCGCGTTCCTCGGTTCCCTGGCTGTGCTCGCCGCCGGGCTGGGCGATCTCGCGAAGGGCGTTGCCGACCTTGCGGCCGTCCTTCTCATGGCTGGCGATGTCGGCCAGCGACAGGATGCCGACCAGCCGTTTGTCGCGGTTGAGCACCGGCAGGCGACGGACCTGCTGCTCGCCCATGTTCTTGGCGACGTGGGCGGTATCCTCGTCCTCGAAGCAGTACTTCACGTCGTGGGTCATCACCTCGCCGATCTCGGTCTTGGGCCCCTTGCCCTCGCCGATCGCCCGCACGGCGATGTCACGGTCGGTGATGGTGCCGACCAGCCTGTCGTCGTCGCCGACCGGCAGGAGGCCGGCGTCGATGGCCAGCATCATGCGCGCGGCGTCCTCGATCGTCTGGCTGGGCCGCGCGACACAGACGTCGCGGGTCATGGCGTCGCTTACTCGCATGGCTGCTCCTCCTCCGCTGCCGGTGGGAACTCACCGGAGGAACGGCATCTCGCCGGGACGGTTGCGCTGCCCGGCAACTTCCCGCGAGGGACCGCCGTTGCCGACGGCATGGAGAACGCACTCGACCTCCTCGACAGGGCAACGGCCTGGGCGCCCAACTGGGCGATCTCGGCCCTCTGCCTCGCTGCCGCGGCTTTTCTCGCCGTGACCCTGCACGGCGCGGCCCTTCGATTGCTGCGCCGCCTGGTGCCGCCATCGCAGCATTTCGTGCGTTCATTGCTGGATGCGACACAATCCCTGCTCCGTGTCGCCCTGGTGCTCGTGGCGCTGACCATTGTGCTGCAGGCCGTGCCTCTGGAACGCGACATGCGTGTCATCCTCGGCCACATCCTGGCGATCGGCTTCATCGTGCTGCTCGGCTGGAGCTGCACGGCGGCCATCACGCTCGCCTCGGAATACTATCTCAGGCGCTCGGACTTCGACTTCAGCGGCGATCCGTTGAGCCGGAAGCATCTGACACAGGTGCGCGTGCTGCGGCGGGTGGCCACCACGGTCGTCATCCTAGTCACGGTGGCTGCGGCGCTGATGACCTTCGACTCCGTGAAGCAGTATGGCGTCAGCCTGATCGCCTCGGCAGGCGCGGCAGGACTTGTGGTCGGTCTCGCGGCACGGCCGCTGCTGACCAATCTGTTCGCGGGCATCCAGATCGCCATTACGCAGCCGATCCGGATCGGCGATGCGGTGATCGTCGAGAACGAGTGGGGCTGGGTCGAGGAGATCACGGGCACCTACGTCGTGATCAAGATCTGGGACTGGCGGCGGCTGGTCGTGCCGCTTTCGTATTTCCTCGAGAAGCCGTTCCAGAACTGGACGCGCCAATCCACCGACCTGATCGGCGCGGTAATGCTGTGGGTCGATTACACGGTGCCGGTGAGCCGCGTACGAGCCCGGCTCGAGGAGATCGTCAAGGACTCGAAACTGTGGGATCGGCAGGTCGTCAATCTGCAGGTCGTGGAAACCAGCGAACGGGCCGTGCAGCTTCGCGCCCTGGTGAGCGCCCGCACCTCGCCCGAGGCCTGGGACCTGCGCTGCGAGGTCCGTGAGAAGCTGGTGGCCTTCCTGCAGGACCAGTACCCGGCAGCGCTGCCCAAGCAGCGCGCCGAGCTGGTGGAGTTCGAGCGCTTTGCCGGCCGGCACGCGGCCGGCTGAGCCGGTGCGCTAGCTCTTGGAGTGCGCCTTGCCCTTCTTCTCGGCCTCGTCGAGCGCGCCGGCCTCTTCGGAGTCCAGCGCCCGCATGGCCTCGCGGGCATCCTTGTCGACCGTGCCCTTCTTCAGATAGTCGGCCTGGCGCTTGTTGTAGTCGGCGGTGGCGCTGTAGCTGCCCTCGCCCTCGATCTTGTCCTTGGCGTGGCCGTTGGCCTTCGACTTGTCCATGGTTCCGCTCCTTCGGTTGTCCTTTCGGGCAACGCAGGGCGCGGAGCTTGGTTACGTGAGCAGCCCGATCTCGCGGTAGAAACGCGCGACGCCGGGATGCAACCTTTCGCGACCCGGGACGACGGCGACGGTATTCGCAGCGGTCGTGTCGGCGAGTTGCCTCGGTGCGTTGCCGGCGGCCTGCGCCGCGTGTAGCGCCTTGGCGATGCGGTAGGCCACCGCCTCGTCGAGAGCGGGCCGGGCCAGCACGAAGCTCCACGAGCCCACCGACTGGATGTCGGTGGTCTGGCCGGGAAAGCTGCCGGCGCGCTGCGTCACCGGCCTCAGGAACTTGTGCTTCACCAGGATGTGGGCGATCTGGTCCTCGTCGGGCGCGACGAAGCGCGCGCCGCCCGGCGCATTCGACATGGTCACGAATCCCGGCCAGCCCGCGCCGCCACCCCACAAAGCAGCGGCCCGGCCGTCGAGCACCATCGCCGGCCCGTCGCCGGCTCGCTCGAGATAGATCGGCTGGAAGTCCTTGG
>CAYRBQ010000154.1:0-7999 GCA_964422305.1 uncultured Reyranella sp.
CGACCGCCACCCCGAGCCGCTGGCCGATCTTCGGACCGGCGTCGCAATGAACCAGAATCGTCTTGTACGACATGCGTCACCTCCTGCACCGCCATCTCTCTCACGTCGCGCGACGGTCGACGTTGATGCAGGTCAATGAGCCCCGGCAGAGGGTAGGCGCCTCCGTTCCGAAGGGTCGCTGCTCGCCTTTAGGCGAGCCAGACTGCGAAGAAACACTCACGGTCATGTATCGAACGAAGCGGCTCGCGGCGGTTCGCCCCGTCTCACACCGATGTTATTGTTTCGATCGGTTCGCGTGGCGTTACATCTTCAAGTTGTAGACGTCAGACCCGCTCGGTTCGGGAGGCCGCGCTTGACGCCCGAAGACAATCCGCCGTTGCGCTCATCCGAGATGCGCTGGCTGGCAATCTTCCTCCAGGAGGTTCGCCAGTATGCGATCCTGCTCCTCGACGCTCACGGCATCATCCGCTCGGCCAATGCCGGCGTGGAGAGCGTGTTCGGCTACGGGCCCGACGAATTGGCCGGCCGGCACTTCTCGCTTCTTTATCCTCCCGAATCGGTCAAGGGCGGCGTGCCCGAAGGCGTGTTGGCCCGCGCTGCCGGGCGCGGCCACTTCGAGGAAACGGGTGTGCGCGTGCGCAAGGACGGGTCCCGTCTCGACGCCGAGGTCGTCGTCAGGCCCGTCGTCGATCCCGATACCGGCTCGTCCGGCTTCGGGCTGATCGTTCGCGACGTCAGCGAGCGCGTGGCCGCCAGCGATCTCCTGCAGGCCAGCGAGTCGCGCCTGCAGTCCCTCGTCGACACGGTCCTCGATACGCTGGTGGACGGGCTGATCATCATCGATCGGCGCGGCCACATCCAGCTCTACAACCGCGCCTGCGAGGGCCTGTTCGGCTACTCGGCCGGCGACGTGCTGGGCCGGAACGTGAAGATGCTGATGCCTCCCGCCGTCAGCGACGAGCACGACTCCTATCTGAGCAACTACCAGCAGACCGGCGTTCGCAAGATCATCGGTATTTCCCGCGAGGTGGTGGGGCGTCGCAAGGACGGATCCGAATTCCCGATGCATCTCGCGGTCGGCGAGACCAGTCACATGGGCGAGCCGATCTACGTCGGCATCATTCGCGACCTCACCCAGCGCAACCGCGTCGAGGAGCAGCTTCGCCAGTCGCAGAAGATGGAAGCGGTCGGCCAGCTCACCGGCGGCATCGCGCACGACTTCAACAACATCCTGATGGTCATCATGGCCAACGTCGATGCGCTGCTCGACGAGCAGGATCTGCGGGAACGGGTGATTGCCCGCATCAACAACATCGCCGCCTCGGCGCAGCGTGCCTCAGATCTGACGGGCCAGCTTCTCGCATTCTCGCGCAAGCAGAACCTGCGTCCCGAGCCGACGGATCTCAATCAGCTCGTCTCCCGCCTGGCGAGGTTGCTCGGCCGCACGCTCGGCGAGCATATCGAGATGGATCTGCGGTTCCAGGACGGCCTCTGGCAGGCCGACATCGACCGAACCCAGCTCGAAGCCGCGGTCGTCAACCTCTGCGTCAATGCCAGGGACGCCATGCCGAACGGCGGGCGCCTCATGTTGGAGATGCGCAACGTCCGGCTGGACGAGGACTATATCGGAGAGCATCCGGAGGCGGTGGTCGGCGACTACGCCATGCTCGCCATCAGCGACAACGGGTGTGGCATGTCGCCGGAGATCCTGGCCAGGATCTTCGAGCCGTTCTTCACGACGAAGGAGATCGGCAAGGGGACCGGTCTCGGACTCAGCATGGTCTACGGCTTCATGCGCCAGTCGCGGGGCTACATCCATGTCTACAGCGAGGAGGGCAACGGCACCACGGTGCGCCTGTACCTGCCGCGCAGCGAGAGTTCTCGGGTCGAGGCCCAGCCGAGCGACGAGTCCGCGGTTCCCTCGGGCACGGAAAGGATCCTCGTCGTGGAGGACAATGAGCAGGTGCGCACGGGCGTCGTGGACCTGCTGAGATCCCTCGGCTACGAGGTCGATGAAGCGGCGCACGGCCAGGCCGCGCTGGCGGCCATCGAACGGACGGCGAGGCCGTTCCGCCTGCTTCTCACGGATGTCGTCATGCCGGGCCCGGTGGGCGGCCGCGCATTGGCCGAGCAGGTCAAGACGCGATGGCCGGACATCGCCATCGTCTTCATGTCGGGTTACACGGAAAATGTCGCCACCCGCCAGGGCGGGTTGCCTGCCGGGGCGCATCTGCTCGAGAAGCCGTTTCGCAAGCGCGACCTGGCGCTGATGGTGCGTTCGGTGCTCGATGCTGATGACTGACCTCGTCGGCGGCCTGTTCTTCGGCGTGGGGCTGCTGCGTTAGGAAGGTCGCCGTCCGAAGCGGCTGAAGCGGGGGCCGGAGGGTGCCGCCATCGTGAGTTGCATTGTGCGGCGGCAGGCGCACAATCCCCGATCAGGGGAGAGCATCATGACCACAGTCTATGTGCTTGCCGCGCTGATCGTTCTTGCAGCCTCCATCTTCGTGATCCCGGCCCTTGCCAGCCCGGTCCGCGTGCTCCCACGGCGGCCCGACCCGCAGCCCCTCGGCATTTCGTGGAAGGTTGATTTCCGGTTGTGGTTTCCGTCCTGGCGTGGCGGCTACATCGTGCAGCATGTCCGCATCCGGGAGCGTGTCACCGACTGCGGCGATCCCACATTCGCACAGCCCTTCATCGACAAGTCCACCGAGTTCTGGGAAGCGTGGGAGGTGAGGCCCGGCCGGGTCAGGCCCGAGCCCGCCCCACCGCCGGCGCCGGCCCACGACTTCGACGACATCTTCGGCTTCGGCATCCCCCAGGCCCAGCTCGCCGGCGGTCGCCGCGGCCGCGTGCGTATCGAGGTGACGGCCGAGGTCCGCTTCTTCCCCGGCGTGACGCTGCCGGCCACGTTCGTCCGGCAGAACCCCGCCACGCAGGCGGGCTTCGCCTTGTCCGACGTGAACCGTCCGCCGTTCTGGAGGCCGGGGGGCGCGCGTCACGATCTGACGGCCGAGTGGGAGTGTTGTCCTGGCGAGCAGAAGTGGACGCGGGTCGACGAGTTCCCGAAGTTCAGGGAGTAGCACCATGCCGCTGCCCGAGGGCCTGTTCGCCGGCGTTCAGACCGACGCGGGCACGGACGAGACGCTGACGACCGAGCGGACCTTCGTTCCCTTCGGCCCCGACGGCGAGCCGCTGGGCGGCGTGCCGCCCAACATGCTCGACGCCGACGGCGCCCTGCCGCCGGCCATCCTGATCCGCCGCCGGCACATCGTGCGCTGCGCGCTGCAGCGTCCGCCCGCGAGCGAGGAGCCGGTGCCGGTCTTCGAGTTCGAGAACGGCTGCAAGCTCTACGTGCTGAAGCGCGTCTGCTTTCGCACGACGCACATCTTCTTCGTGTTCGGCACCGTCGAGTACGGGATCGGCAGCACGCATGTACGCGAGAGCGAGACCGACATGGCCGTCCGCGTGTGCCCGGACCGCTTCGACGTCATGGGCCCGCTCGCCGAGGTGGCGGGCGATCCCGCGAAGCCGCCGCCGCTTGGCGACAAGGGCGACGACTATGTCTGGATTCCGGCCGGGACCCTGCCGCTCGGCGCCAGCGGCGCGCACTTCAATCCCGGCCCGGGCGCCGGAACGGCGGGCGGCCGCCTGTGGAACGACGAGTATGTTTGGCGGCTCGTGCCGCCGACGCGTCGCGAGCGCTGCCGGATCGTCGCGCGCTACCGCATGGTCCGCATCCGCCGCTGGGTGCGGCCCGACGGCACGCTGGCGGGGCCGCCCGAGACTCTCTTCCTCGATCCGCCGCAGTGGCACCACGAAACGAAAGACATTCCGGGGTGCAGATAGGCTGGCCGGGAGACGGCAGGTGCCGCGTCGTCACGGAAGTTTGAAGGTGACGATCGCACGCGCGGGGGACGCCGCAAAGTAACGCCGCATTTGCATGTCCGATTGGCAGCCATGAACGTCGCATCGCACGACCCGCCGTCCGTCCGCACCGCGTTGGCGGAGGCCGAGCGCCGCGGCTTCCGCCTCGCCGTGATCGGTCGCGCCGGCGCGCTGTCGGCCATCGCTCTCTTCTACGCCGCGGTCTTCCCGTGGCCGAACAACCTTCTCATGGCCGCGGCGTTCCTCGTGCCGGCGGCGCTGGGCCTCGTGCCGCTGGCGCTGGTCGGCACGAGGGCCGAGCGGCCGAGCCGCTTCGCGCTGTTTGCCGTCGATGCGACGGCGATCGGCGCCATGGTCGGCTTCGCGCCGCTCAGCAGCGGCGGCGACATCCCGCAGAACTTCATCTACTTCTCGAGCCGCCACCTCTACTGCTTCGTGCTGGTGGCGCTTTCCATCCTCACTTTGTCGCCGGCCCTCGTCCTGTGGACCGGGCTCTTCGCGGTTGGCGGCCTCGCCGCCGCCGCCGCCGTGATCGTCGACGGCATGGACCGGGTCGTGAGCTTCGGCGATCTGCCGCGCGGGCCCTCGCGCGAGCAGTTCCTGGCGGTCGTCTCGAGCCCTGACTTCCTCGCCATCCCGGTCCGCGTCAACGAATGCCTGGTGTTGGCGCTGGTCACCGCGATCGCCGCGCTTGCGGTCCACCGCGCGCGCAACATGGTCCGCGCCCACGCCGCCGCGGAAGACAAGCGAGGCCGGCTGCAGCGCCTGTTCGGGCGCTACGTGCCGGCCCAGGTCGCCGAGCAGCTCGCTGCGGCCGGCCGCCTCGCGCCCGAGATGCGGGAGGCGAGCGTGCTCTTCGCCGACATCGAGGGCTTCACCGGCCTCTCCGAGCGCCTGCCGCCGGCGCGCGTCATCGGTCTGCTGAACGGTTTCTTCGGCGCCGCCACCGAGGTGGTCGATGCCCACCGCGGCGTGGTGGTGAACCATGTCGGCGACGCGCTGATCGCCGCCTTCAACGCGCCGCTGCCGGTGGAGCACTTCTCCGCCCGCGCCGTCGAGGCGGCCCGCGCCCTGCAGGGGCTGGTCGCCAGCCGCGACTTCGACGGGCATCGGCTGGTGCTCCGCATCGGCATCGCGACCGGTCCCGTCGCGGCCGGCACGGTCGGCGGCGCGGAACGCCAGACCTATACGCTCTACGGCGACACCGTGAACCTGGCGCAGCGGCTGGAACGCCTCAACAAGGAGCTCGGCACCGACTGCCTCGTCTGTGGCCGCACTTTCGCCGAGGCCCGGCCGCAGGGTGTCGAGGCGCGCGCGGTCGGCGCCACGCAGGTGCGGGGACGCGAAGAGCCGGTCGAGGTGTTCTCGTTGGAAGCCGCGCTGAGCGCGGCCGATTAGCGCCAGGGCTGCGCGCGGTGTCGCTCTAGTCCTTGGGGTCTCCGGACGATGGCGGGTTGCCCGTCGACGCCGGTTCGCCGGGCTCTTCCGCCTCCTGCTGCTGGGGCTGCTGCTGCACATGGGTGACCCGAGGCGAGGGCGGGGGAGACAGGCCCTGCTCCAGCGCTTCGGCTTCGGCTTCCAGTTGCTCGGCGAAGGCGAGGGTGCGCGCCCGATCGGCCGGATCGGCGAACTGCGAGGCAAGCCGCCGCGCCCTTCGCGCGCTGTCCCGCTTGGCCGCGGCCTCGTCCGAGTTCGCCATGTCCTCCGGGCCCCCGTTTGCTACCGTACGGTAACGGACCCGCCTGCGACGGGTTCCAGTGATCCATCCGGAATGGAGGCGATCTCCAGGGCCGGTTTGATCCAGATCAGATGTCCGTTCTTCTCCTCATATGACTGTTCCTGCACCGGCAACGAGGGAAAGCCGGCTCCCGGAGGTGCAGATGCTCGAAGACCTGTTGTTGCCCGCGATCCTCGCGGGATCCGTCGTCCTCGGCGCCGCCTCAGGATGGCTGAGCGCCAGCCGTGAGATGCGTCTTCCGCGCCTCTACTGGAACGGCATGATTCCCACACAGGAATGGGCGGCCGTGGTCGGCCACGCGGCTCGGCGCGAATGCTGGCTGAGGGCCGCGCGCTATGCCTTGCTCGCACCCGTCTTGGTCTTCCTCGCTCTCACCGTCGCCGTCGGCTGAGGGCCGATTCTGCGAGATAGTTGACTAGGAAACAAATATTGGCTAGTCGGAGGTCCCTATGACCGCCGACCTCACCGACCATCTGGGCTTCTGGCTCCGCCGCGTCTCCAATCACGTCTCCCATTCCTTCGCCCGCAAGCTCGCCGCGAAGGACGTGACGGTCGCCGAATGGGTCTTCCTCCGTGTGCTGCAGGCAAGCGGCCCGACCTCGCCCAGCCGGCTCGCCGCCGAAATGGGCATGACCCGCGGCGCGATCTCGAAGCTCGCCGACCGTCTGCTCGCAAAGGCGCTGATCGCCCGGCAGGAGAGCGGTACCGACGGCCGCGCGCAGACGCTCAGCCTGACGGCGAAGGGCGGGCGGCTGGTGCCCGTGCTGGCGACGCTCGCCGACCGCAACGAGGCCGAGTGCTTCGCGCACCTTCCGGCGCGCGATCGGGCCGCGCTGCGGCGGATTCTCGAGGATACGACGAGGCGCCTCGGCCTCCATGCGCTGCCGACGGAGTGAGGAATGGACGACAGGCTGATCGGGATCGCGAAGACCTGCCTCGATGGCGCCGAGCGCGACACCATGACCTTTCCCGCGATCGTCGGCGCGCTGATGCTGGCGGGCTTCGAGAGCTACGAGGTCGACTATCGCCGGGCGACCGCGACCTACTTCCTGCCCGACGGCGACAGCGTCGTGCTGCCGATGGCGCATGCCTCAGGTCCGGTCGCCGCGACCCTGGATGCCGGTGCCCTGCAGGCCGCCATCCGCGAGGCCCAGCAGCTCGTGCCGGGCTACACCTACGCCGGCTTCTCCAGGAAGGTCGCCGCGGCCGGCTGCGCGGGCTATATCGTCTCGTTCAGCGGCCGGCGCGTGCTCTATTACGGCCGCACGGCGGAGACTCACGTCGAGCGGTTTCCGGATTAGGTGCGCTATAACCGGCACATGAGTCCGGATACCGTGAACGCTTCCGCCTTGTCGCCTGCCGACCTCGCGCGCTTCGGCGCCGACCCGCAGGCCATGTTCGCCCGCAACCTCGCGGCGGTCGAGGAGCGGATCGAGCGCGCCTGTGCCCGCGCCGGCCGCTCGCGCGCCGCGGTGCGCCTGCTGCCGATCACCAAGACGGTGCCGGCGCACATCCTGCGCTTCGCTCATGCTGCGGGCGTGCGCTGGTTCGGCGAGAACTGGATCCAGGAGGCCGTCGCCAAGCAGGCGCAACTGACCGACCTCGCCGTCGACTGGAGCATCGTGGGCCACCTGCAGACCAACAAGGTGAAGTACGTGACGCGCTTCGCCCGGGAGTTCCATGCGCTCGACAGCGTGCGGCTGGCCGAGGCGCTCGATGCGCGGCTGGCGCGCGAGGACCGCACGCTCGACGTCTACGTGCAGGTGAACACCTCGGGCGAGGCCAGCAAGTACGGCCTCGCGCCCGACGCGCTCGCCGGCTTCGTGGCGGAGCTGCCGCGCTTCACGCGGCTGAGGCCGCGCGGGCTGATGACGCTCGCTTTGTTCAGCGCCGAGGCCGAGCGGGTGCGCCCCTGTTTCCAGTTGCTGCGCCGCCTGCGCGACGAGGCGGTGAAACAGAACGGCGCGCTGACCGAACTGTCGATGGGCATGTCGGGCGACTTCGAGGAGGCGATCGCCCAGGGCGCCGACGTGGTGCGGGTCGGCGAGGCGATCTTCGGCAAGCGCTCGACGCCCGACGGGCATTATTGGGCCTAGCGGCCGAGCGAAGCTCGGCCGCTAGGCCGGGGAGCGTCGAAGGCTGAAGGATTGAACCAACTGAAGGCTCTTCGTGACGGTGCGCTAACCGCCTACCTGTTGCTGGCAATGCCAGCAGCCATGCGTTTTCTCGGTGCTGCCATGCATCCGCCTCTCTTGCAGCTTCAGCAGGAAATGATAGGGTGTTTCCGCTAGCATGATCCCGGTGCGCCCGGTCCCTCCAAGGACCGGGCCTTTGCATGTCTAGGGCAGGTCCTGACCTGCCGTTCACAACCATAGA
>CAYRBQ010000155.1:0-7982 GCA_964422305.1 uncultured Reyranella sp.
TCCTCGATCAGGACGGCGGCGGCGCCGGCGCGGCCGTAGGCACGAACGGTGCGCTGGACGTTCATCGCATTGCCGTAGCCGTGGTCGCCGTCGGCCAGCACCAGCAGGTCGGGCGCCGCGCCGTGGACCATGTTGAAGGAATCGAACATCTCGCCGAACGAGACGAGGTCGAGGTCGGGGCCGCCCAGCCGGCTCGCCGCGACGCAGGAGCCGGAGAGGAAGGCGGTCTTGAAGCCTGCGCCCCAGGTCATCTTGGCGGTCAGGCCGTCCCACACCGCCGGCATGACGACGAGGCCGGGCTCGGCCAGCAGGGCGCGCAGACGTTGCGGGGCTGTTGTCACTCGAATCTCCTCCGGGTCGATTGTCGGCGCGGACGATAGCAGACGCCGGGGCGTCGACACATCGACTGAATCGGCGCTAGGCTTCCCATCGACTGCAGCGAACGGAGAGACCGCACAGAAGAACGAAGACATCACCGGGAGGACAACATGAAGAACCGTAGCGGAAGCTTCGCGTTGGCTTGCGTTGTTGCGGGCGTGGTCGCGTCGACGAGTCCCGGATGGGCCCAGAAGCAGGGCGGCACGCTCCGGATCCAGCACATGGACACGCCGCCCAGTGCGTCAATCCACGAGGAGGCGACGGTGTCGGTCGCCGTGCCGTTCATGTCGATCTACAACAACCTGGTGATCTTCGATCAGAACGCGCCGAAGAACACGCTCGACACCATCATCCCCGACCTGGCCACGAGCTGGGAGACCACGGACGGTGGCCGCAAGCTGGTCTTCAAGACGCGCGACGGCGTCACGTGGCACGACGGCAAGCCGTTCTCCGCCGCCGACGTCGCCTGCACCTTCGACCTGCTGCTCAGCCCCGACAAGCTGCGGCGCAATCCGCGCAGTGCCTGGTACACCAACCTCGAGAAAGTGACGGCCGACAGCCCCTCGCAGGTCACGTTTCACCTCAAGCAGCCCCAGCCTTCGCTGGTCGCTCTGCTCGCGTCGGGCTACTCCCCGATCTACCCCTGCCATGTTCCGGCCGACGCGATGCGGCGCAAGCCGGTCGGCACCGGGCCCTTCAGGCTCGCTGACTTCAAGATGAACGAAGGCATCAAGCTGGTGAGGAATCCGGACTACTGGAAGAAAGGCCGGCCCTATCTCGACGCGATCGAATTCTCGATCATCCCGGACCGATCGACGCGCATGCTCTCGTTCGCTGCGGGCAAGTTCGACATGACCTTCCCCACCGATGTCACCGTGCCGTTGCTCAAGAACATCAGGCGCGACGCCCCGCAGGCGCAATGCACCATGCGCGAGACGGGCGTCAGCACGAACCTGATCGTCAACCGCGAGGTGACGCCGTTCGACAACCCGAAGATCCGCCGCGCCATGGCGCTGACGCTCGACCGTCCGTCCTTTATCACCATCCTGAGCGAGGGCGAAGGCAAGATGGGTGGTGCCATGCTGCCGCCGCCCGACGGTGTCTGGGGTCTGCCCGAGGAGAAGCTGAAAGGCATCATCGGCTACGGCGACATCGAGAAGAGCCGCGCCGAGGCGCGCGAGCTGATGAAGGAAGCGGGCTATGGTCCCGACAAGCGGCTCAAGCTGAAGGTAAGCACGCGCAACATCGCGACCTTCAAGGATCCGGCCGTCATTCTGATCGACCAGCTCAAGCAGATATGGATCGACGCCGAGCTCGAGATCATCGACACCACGATCTACTACAACCGCGTATTCAAGAAGGACTACGTGGTCGCCCTGAACCTGACCGGCAGCGCCGTCGACGATCCCGACGTCACCTTCTTCGAGGGCTATGCCTGCGGATCGCTGCGCAACTACAACAACTACTGCGATGCGGAGATGACCAAGCTCTTCGAGGAGCAGTCGCGCGAGACCGACCGTAAGAAACGCCAGGAGATGGTGTGGGAGATCGACCGCCGCCTGCAGGAGGACATCGCGCGACCGATCATCAGCCACGGGCGAGCCGCCGGCTGCTGGCAGCCGCACGTCAAGAACCTCATCATCCACGTCAACAGCATCTACAACGGCTGGCGGTTCGAGGACGTCTGGCTCGACAGGTAGGCAGTCTCGCCCTGCAATTCACGCCGCTTCCAGCCCTCCCTCCCGACGCCTAAAGTCCGCGCCGGGAGGATAAGGTCGATGAAGTTCAGCTTCTCCAGCGAGCAGGAAGAGTTCCGAACCAGCCTGCGCCGCTTCCTGGCGGAACGCACGCCCACCAAGGAGGTGCGACGCCTCATGGCCGGCGACGCCGGCTTCGAGCGCGATGCCTGGAAGAAGCTCAATGCCGAGCTCGGGCTCACCGCCGTGCGCATTCCCGAGGCCTATGGCGGCCAGGGCTTCGGCTTCGGTGAGCTCGGCATCGTGCTGGAGGAGATGGGCCGCGCCCTGTTATGCGCTCCCTACTTCTCGACGGCTGTACTGGCGACCGGTGCGATCCTGAACGCGGGCAAGGAAGCCGAGAAGCAGGCGCTGCTGCCCGGCATCGCCGCCGGCAACACCGTAGCGACGCTCGCCTGGGTCGAAGACCCGGCCCGCTGGGATGCCGAAGCGACGACCCTCACTGCGACTTCTGCCGGCAAGGGCTACACGCTCGATGGCTTCAAGAGCTACGTCATCGACGGCCACACCGCCGACCTGATCGTGGTGCTGGCACGTGCGCCTGGCAGCAAGGGCGCGACCGGCCTGTCGCTGTTCACCGTGAAGGGCGACGCCGAGGGCCTCTCGCGCAAGCTGCTCAAGACCATGGACGAAACGCGCAAGCTCGCCCGGCTCGACTTCAAGGGCGTCGAGGCGACCTTGCTCGGCGAGGCCGGCACGGCTGCCGCGCCGTTCGTCCGCACCATGACCGAGGCCGCGGTCTGCCTCGCCAACGAGACGGTGGGCGTGGCCGAGCGGCTGCGCGAAGATGCGCTCGCCTACGCGCAGATGCGCATGCAGTTCGGCCGGCCGATCGCCTCCTTCCAGTCGATGAAGCACAAGCAGGCCGACATGCTGGTCGATGTCGAGCTGGCCAAGTCGGCCGCCTACTACGCCGCCGCCGCGCTCGACGAGGGCGATAACGATGTCGAGGCGGTGGCCTCGCTCGCCAAGGCGGCGTCGAGCGAAGCGGCGTTGCAGACGGCGATCCACGCCATCCAGGTGCATGGCGGCATCGGTTTCACCTGGGACAACGACACCCATCTCTGGTTCAAGCGCGCCAAGAGCTCCGAGATCATGCTGGGCGATGCCCATCATCATCGCGAGCTGATGATGCAGCGCTGGGCGGCGTGAGGAAGAGGAAGATGAGCGAACTCACCGAAGACTCCGTCCGCGCCGAAGTGCGCGCCTGGCTCGAGGCCAACTGGAACCCTGAGCTCGGCCTCGTCGAGTGGCGCAACAAGCTGGCCGACTCCGGCTGGGGCGTGCCGACCTGGCCCAAGCAATGGTACGGCCGCGACCTGCCGCAGGCCTTCCAGGCCGTGGTCGACGAGGAGTTCGCGCGCATCGGCGCCATCGGCGTCGCCAAGGCGGGCATTCGCACGCTGGCGGCCGCAACCATCCTCGCGCACGGCACCGATCTTCATAAGGAGAAGTATCTGCGCCGCATCCTCACCGGCGAGGACACGTGGTGCCAGCTCTTCAGCGAGCCGGGCTCGGGCTCCGACGTGGCGGGTGCCGTCACGCGCGCCGAGATGCGCGGCAACAAGTGGGTGGTGAACGGCCAGAAGGTCTGGACCACCAGCGCACATCACGCGCACTGGGGCCTGCTGCTGGCCCGCACCGATTGGGACCAGGTGAAGCACAAGGGCCTCTCCTACTTCATCCTCGACATGCACCAGCCCGGCGTGAAGGTGCAACCGCTGAAGCAGATGAACGGCCATGCCTCGTTCAACCAGGTCTTCCTCACCGACGCGATCGTCGAGCCGGAGTTCCTGGTCGCCAATGTGGGCGACGGCTGGGCGGTGACGACGACGACGCTCATGCACGAGCGCCGCGGCGCCGACGGCCTGCGCACCTGGGCGATGGGGTCGGACCGCAAGGGCCGCGCCTACGACGAGGAGCGCGCGGAGATCGCCACCACGATGGAGCCCTACAAGTGGTATCCGCAGCGCGCCGGTCGCGTCGACCTGATCCTGCAGCGCGCCAAGGAGACGGGGAAGCTTGCCGATCCCGTGGTGCGCCAGGAGATCGCCCGCCTGCTGGTGATGTCCAAGGCGGCCGAGTGGACGGCCCGTCGCGCCCGTGCCGCCGCCCAGCAGGGCAAGCCGCAGGGGCCTGAAGGCTCGCTGGGCAAGCTGGTCTCGAGCCACGTGGCGCGCGCCGCAGCGCGGGTGCACACCCAGCTTTCCGGCGCCGACGCGCTGCTCTCGGGCACCGACAGCCCGATGGGCGGCACGATCGCGGAGATCCTGGTCTCGGTGCCGGCGACCTCGATCGCCGGTGGCACCGACGAGATCCAGCGCAACATCATCGCCGAGCGCGTGCTCAAGATGCCCAAGGAGCCGAGTGTCGACACCAGCAAGCCGTTCCGCGATGTGCCGCGCAACATCGTGCGATAGAGGTGGTGCCGGCTTTTGACATGGGTGTCGCCGACCGGTGACACTTCGTCATGCTCCGAACCGCCCTCTGGCTTGCGGCCTGCACGATGCTCTCGGCGGCCTGCGGCAGCGGGCAAGCTCTGGCGGACGACAAGAAGTGGCAAGGGCCGTTCGGTGGCTTCTTCTCTGCGAGCATCTCCGCGGTGACCGACTATTCCTTTGCCGGCATCTCGCAGACCAACCGACAGCCCGCGATCCAGCCCAGCTTCCACTACAGGACGGGGTCGTTCACCGACCAGTTCGACCTCTGGGCCTATGTCGGCCTGTGGGGCAGCAACATCGCGTTCCCGAGCTCAGGTCCAGGCATCGAGATCGACTTCATGAGCGGACTGAAGGCGCGTGCCTTGGAGAAGCGGCTAAGCGTCGAGCTGGGCTATGTCCGCTACACCTACCCCGGCAGCCCGGCCGAGCTGCAGTACGACTACGGCGACTTCATCGCCACGCTAGGCTGGGACTTCGACTTCCTGTAGGTCAATGGACGCATTCGCTACAGTCCGAACAGCTTCGGCAACTCCGGCGCCGCATGGAACAAGCGCATACAAGCCTCGATGCCCCTGCCACTCCTGAGGTTCGACGAAAACTTCTCGTTCAAAGCCTATGGAACACTGGGCAACCAGTGGGTCGACAACTTCCTGAACTATGGCATCCCGAGCAGCGACTACTGGTATTGGCAGACGGGCCTCGTGATGTCCGCATACGGGCTCGACTTCACCGTCGCCTATACCGACACTTCCATCGACTATGCAGGCTGCGGCTTCACGTCGAACTGCGAGAGTCGTGTCATCTTCGGCGTCACAAAGGTGTTCTAGCGTCATGA
Organism: uncultured Reyranella sp.; assembly: GCA_964422305.1. Lineage (GTDB taxonomy): Bacteria > Pseudomonadota > Alphaproteobacteria > Reyranellales > Reyranellaceae > Reyranella. The sequence goes on from CAYRBQ010000155.1 coordinate 5,412, forward strand.
GTTCCGGTCAGATCACGATCTTCCGCGCCCGCCGCATCCTCACGATGAACCCCGCCCGTCCCGAAGCCACGCATGTCGCCGTGCGCGACGGTCGCATTCTGGGCGTGGGACCGCTCGAGGAGCTCACGGGCTGGGGCGCGCACAAGCTCGACGACACCTTCGCCGACAAGGTGCTGATGCCCGGCCTGGTCGAGGGCCACAGCCACGCCGCCGAAGGGACGTTCTGGCGCTACACCTATGTCGGCCGCTTCGACCGCATGGACCCGGAAGGCAAGATCTGGCCGGGCGCAGCGTCGATCGACGAAGTGGTGAGCCGCCTGCAGGACGCCGAGCGCGCGCTTCCGGCCGGAACCGGCCCGCTCCCGGGCTGGGGCCTCGATCCGATCTACTACGGCGACCGCCGGGTGGTGCGCGCCGACTTCGATCGCGTCTCGACCACGCGAGCCGTCGGCGTGATGCATGCGAGCGGCCACATCTTCAACGTCAACAGCCGCGCGCTGGAATTCGCCGGCCTGCTGAAGCCCGGCGTCAACCATCCCGGCATTCCCCTGGGGTCCGACGGCCTGCCGACGGGCGAGCTGAAGGGCCCGGAGGCGATGACCCTGGTCGGCGCCCACATCGGCTTCGACCGCGAGGCGCTGGCCAACGACGAGTCTGGCCTGCGTCGCTTCGCCAAGCTCTGCGTGCGCCAGGGCGTGACGACCGCCACCGACCTCGCGAACCTCCTGCCCGACGATGCCGTCACGATGATGCAGCGCGTGACGGGCGAGGCGCAGTTTCCCGTGCGTATCGTCTCCTTCCGCCGCTTCCAGGCGCTGACGCCGGAGCAGGCCGTCGAGATCGCGCTGAGGCTCAAGGGCAAGTCGACCGATCGGCTGCGAGTCGGCGCCATCAAGCTGTTCGTCGACGGCTCGATCCAGGGCTTCTCGGCGCGGCTGCGCTGGCCCGGCTACTACAACGGCGCGGAGAACGGCCTCTGGTACACGCCGCCGGAGACCGTCGCCGGCCTCTACCGGCTGGCCCTGCAGAAGGGCGTCCTGGTGCACAGCCACACCAACGGCGACCAGGCGACCGAGATGGCGCTGGATTGCCTCGAAGGCGCGCTGCTCGACCATCCGGCGTGCGACCACCGCTTCACCTTGCAGCATTGCCAGCTCGCCGACGCCGCCCAGTTCCGCCGCATGGCGCGGCTCGGCATGTGCGCCAACCTCTTTCCCAACCATCACTTCTACTGGGGCGACCAGCACTACGAGACGACGGTCGGCCCGGAGCGCGCCATGCGCATGAATGCCTGCGCGACGGCGCTGGCCAGCGGCGTGCCGCTCGCCATCCATTCCGATGCACCGGTGACGCCGCTCGGACCGCTGTTCACCGCCTGGTGCGCGGTCAACCGGCGCACCGCCAGCGGCCGCATCCTGGGCACCAGCGAGCGCATCTCCGTGGCCGACGCGCTGCGCACGATCACGCTCGGTGCCGCCTGGACGCTCAAGCTCGACGGCGAGGTCGGCTCGATCGAAGTCGGCAAGCGCGCCGACTTCGCCGTGCTGGAGGACGATCCGCTCGAGATCGCGCCGGAGAAGCTGAAGGACGTGCGCATCTGGGGCACCGTGCAAGGCGGCCGCCTGTTTTCCGCCGCATCGGTATGAGCGCCGCCCGCCTGCCGGTCACCGTCATCGGCGGCTATCTCGGCACGGGCAAGACGACGCTGGTCAACCATCTCCTGGGCGCTGCCGACGGCCGCAGGATTGCCGTGCTGGTCAACGATTTCGGCGCGACACCGATCGATCGCAACCTGATCGTGTCGGGGAGCGGCGATACGCTGGAGATCTCCGGCGGCTGCGTCTGCTGCAGCTACGGCTCCGATCTCATGGAGATCCTGATGACGCTGCCGCAACAGTGGCCCGAGATCGAGCGCGTCGTGCTGGAGGCGAGCGGCGTCGCGCTACCTGGCATGGTGGCCAACGCCGTCGCCCTTCTCGATCCCTATCGCATCGACGGCATCGTGGTTGCCGCCGACGCGGAGACCATCCGCGCCCGTGCCGGCGATGCCTATATCGGCGACACGATCCTGCGCCAGCTCGTGGCCGCCGATCTGGTCGTGCTCAATCGCTGCGATCTCGTCGACGAGGCTTCACGCGACGCGACACTTGCCTGGCTCAGCAAGACAGCGCCAGCGACGCGCGCCGTGCCCACGACACGCGCTGTCATCGCCCCGGACCTTCTGCTCGGCCTGCGCGACGGAGCGCCGTTACCAACGCCGCCGCGGGCGCTCGGCGCGCCCGACGCCGCGGCGCTCTACGATTCGCTCGACCTCGAACTGCCGTCCGGCACAGACCTCGACCGGCTCGGCGCATCGCTTGCCACAGCGGACACAGGCGTGCTGCGGGCCAAGGGCATCACGCATTCCGCCGACGGCCGGCTCGTTGCCTTGCACGTCGTCGGCCAGCGCTTCGCCGTCGATGTAGCACCGTCGGGTGCAACGTCAGGCCGGCTGGTCGTGATCGGCCTTCGCGGCCGGCTCGATCGACGCGCGGTCGAGGCTGCGCTTCAGCCGAGATTGTCGACGTCGTT
>CAYRBQ010000156.1:0-7902 GCA_964422305.1 uncultured Reyranella sp.
AAGCTTCCACATCGCATAGGCGACCGAGGTGCCCTCTTCGTTGGCGATCAGAGCGCCGTTGCGGCGGCCGGCGATCGGGCCGCGATAGGGGCCGTACTCGTGGAAGATGCGGTTCATCACGCCGGTGCCGCGCGTGTCGGTCAGAAATTCGCCGTGATAGCCGATCAGGCCGCGCGACGGCGCGTAGAACACCAGGCGGGTCTTGCCGGCGCCCGAGGGCCGCATGTCCTGCAGCTCGCCCTTGCGCAGCGAGATCTGCTCGACGACGGCGCCGGTATAGGCATCGTCGACGTCTATCACGACCTCCTCGATCGGCTCCAGGCGCTGGCCGGTGACCGGGTCGGTCTTGAACAGCACCTTGGGACGGCCGACGGCGAGCTCGAAGCCCTCGCGGCGCATGGTCTCGATCAGCACGCCGAGCTGCAGCTCGCCGCGGCCGGCGACCTCGTAGGAATCTGCGTTCTCGGTGTCGGTGACGCGGATCGCCACGTTGCCCTCGGCCTCGCGCATCAGGCGCGCACGGATCATGCGGGTCGTGACCTTGTCGCCTTCACGGCCGGCGAGCGGCGAGTCGTTGACCATGAAGGTCATCGCGAGCGTCGGCGGATCGATCGGCTGCGAGGTGATGGGCTCGGAGATCGTGAGGTCGCCGATCGTGTCGGCCACGGTGGCGGCCTTCATGCCGGCGATCGCCACGATGTCGCCCGCCTCGGCCGAGTCGAGCGCCACGCGCTCCAGGCCGCGGAACGCCAGGATGCGCGTGATGCGCGTCTGCTCGAGTTCCTTGCCGTCGCGGCCCAGCGCCTTGACCATCGTGTTGGGCTTGATCGAGCCCGACAGGATGCGGCCGGTGAGGATGCGGCCCAGGAAGTTGTCGGCCTCGAGCGTCGTCACCAGCATGCGGAACGCCGGATCGGGATCGATCTTGGGCGCCGGCACGTGGTTCACCACCAGCTCGAAGAGCGGCGTCATGTCGGTGTGCTCGGCCTCCAGCGAGGCCGCGGCCCAGCCCTGGCGGGCCGAGGCGAAGAGCGTCGGGAAGTCGAGCTGCTCGTCCGACGCGTCGAGCGCCGAAAACAGGTCGAATACCTCGTCGTGCACCTCGTGGGCGCGGGCGTCGGAGCGGTCGACCTTGTTGATCAGCACGATCGGCTTTAGGCCGAGGCGCAGTGCCTTGCCGAGCACGAACTTGGTCTGCGGCAGCGGCCCTTCGGCCGCGTCGACCAGCAGCACCACGCCGTCGACCATCGACAGGATGCGCTCGACCTCGCCGCCGAAGTCGGCGTGGCCCGGCGTGTCGACGATGTTGATGCGCGTGCCGCGCCACTCGACCGAGGTCGCCTTGGCGAGGATGGTGATGCCACGCTCGCGCTCGAGGTCGTTCGAATCCATGGCGCGCTCGGCCACCTGCTGGTTCTCGCGGAACGTGCCGCTCTGCTTCAGCAGGCAATCGACCAGCGTGGTCTTGCCATGGTCGACGTGCGCGATGATCGCGACGTTGCGGATATCCATAATGATGCTTTTTCCGGAGGGGATCGGTCGGGCGCGCTTATACGCACGCTCTGTGACGGCGGCAAGGCGGGTTGAGGGGGCGGGTTGCCGCTGCCACAGTCCCGTCATGCGCAAACGCTCGGTCACCATCGACGGTCACCGCACCAGCATCTCGCTGGAGGACGCCTTCTGGGCCGAACTTTCCGCCCTCGCCCGCGGCCGGAGCCTCTCCCTCAACGCCCTGGTGGCCGAGATCGACCGCGACCGCGTTGCCCAAGGCGCGGGCAACCTGTCGAGTGCGCTCCGGCTCTATGTGCTGAAGGAACTGAAGGGTTCGATCAGTCGAGCTTGAACCCCTTGGCGCGCACGAATGCGCCGAAATCGGCCCGCTCCGGCACCGAATATTGCCGGGCCTTGTCCTCGGACCAGCCGTAGGCCGCATCCTCGCCGAACTTGTCCGCGAAGCGCTGGGTCTTGTAGGGCTGGGTCTCGTTGCGGCGGCGGTCGTAGGCCGCGATCTTTTCGCGCAAGCCCGTCTCGTCGTAGCGGTCGCGGTGAATCGACACATCGAGGCCGAGCCGCGGGCTCATGACCCCCTCGAAGGCGGGCCAGCCCACTCCCATCCCGGCCACCGGAAAAACGTGGCTCGGCAGGCCGAGGATGTCGGCGACCTCGGCGGCATGGTTGCGGATCTGGCTGATCGGGCAGGTCCCCAGTCCGACGCGGTCGGCGGCGGCGATAAAGGTCGCCAGCACGATGCCGGCATCCACCGCGGCATTGAAGAACGGGTCGAGATGGTCGTTGACGAACGGCCGGCCGCGCCACTCGAAGAGGAGCCGGTGGCGGCGGTTGTTGCCGCAGAACACCAGCAGCGCCGGCCCCGCCTTGGCCCAGGGGTTCTCCGGGATCAACGTCTGCAGCTTCTCGCGCTGCACGGGATCGGTGACGATCACGATGTCGGCCTGCTGCAGGTCGCTCTTGGAGGGCGCCGCCAAAGCCACCGCGCAGAGCGTGTCGAGCAAGGCCGGATCGAGCGGCTTGTCGGCATAGCGGCGCACGACGCGCCGGTTGGCCATCTCGGCCAGAACCTCGACGCCCCCTGTCCCGTTCGGCAGGTGGGCTTCCTTGAGCGCAGGCGCAGAACCGAACCGTGCCGTCAGCACGGCCTTCAAGCGATCGAGCAAAGCTGTCTCCTCAGCGACCGAAGATGTTGGGGATCGGGATGTTGGGCACCAGCGAGCGTTGTGGCTGCTGTTGCTGTGTGCCGCCACCGCCCGGCAGGATGTTGGAAACACCCGGCAGGGTGCTGGCCATGCCCGGCGGATCCTTGGCCGTGCCGCGCGTGACGTTGAGCGAGGGCGACGAGGTCGGCCCGCGCGCCGTGGTGATCAGGTAGGGCGCGGAGCCATCCTCGGCGATGTAGAAATTCACCGTCGTGTCGGTCGTCGAAGCGCCGAGGTTGGTGCGCGTCGAGATGCGCGCCGTGGCGCGGTTGCCCTGCACCGTCAGGCCGCGGTCGCTGACCACCCCGCCCGCGACGTCGACCTGCCCCGAGATCGGGCTGTCGTGATTGACGAAGCGGTTGAGCACCAGGGCGATGGCGTTCAGGAGATTGCCCGCGCCGACGCCGCCACGCTGGCCGACCGCGCCCAGCACGTTGCCCAGCGTATTGTCGATCACGGTGCCGGCTGCGCCGGCCGCGGCGCCGCCCAGCACCTGCAGCGCGCGGTCGGCGCCGACGAAGATATGGCCGCCAAGCGCCGCCGAGCCCGCCATGGAGCTGCGGATCTGCGCCGAGGTGGCGCCGCCGCCCCGGACGTTGATGCCGTTGGCGTTCAGCCTTCCGTCGATCGTCACCTTCACGGCGCTGCCGAACTGGTTGCTGCCCGAAGTGCTGCGCAGCATCTCGCTGAGGGAGATGCCGTGGGCGTCGCCCTTGAAGTCGAAGGCGAGCGCCGGCCCGCTGCCGTTCACCACGCCCGACAGCGCCAGCGAGCCGCCGAACAGCGACCCCTTGAAGTGCTGCACGGTCAGCACGCCGTCCTTGAGCGTCGCCGCGAGGTCGGCATTGCCGACGCGCAGCGGCGCGCTGATCAGCGTACCGGCCACCAGCTTCAGCGAGCCGTCGACGCTGCGCAGCGGCTCGGTGTCGATCGGCTTGTTGGCCGCCGCCGGCTGGCCGCGCGCCGGCGCACGGGCCGCGCCACCACCTCCACTGGCGCCGCTGCCGCCGATCCGGTCGAGGTCGAGCGTCGCCGCGCGCAGATCGGCATTGATCGTGGTCTTGCCGGTGAGCCGCGCGTCGATCGTGCCCTCGAGCGTCTGGCCGTTCAGCGAGACGCTGCCCTTGTACGACGCCGACTGCGGCGCGCCCTTGGCGGCGCCCGGCAGCGACAGCGTGCCGGTAGCCTTCATGGCGTTGCCCATGGCGTTCACGCTGACGTCGCGCAAGGTGAGCTGCTCGATCGAGCCCGCGACGCCGCCGCTGGCACTGACCGCGCCGAGATCCGACGGCCCTGTCGTGCCCAGCACCTTGAGCACGCGGCCCATGTCGGGCGCCTCGAAATTGAAGGCGATGTCGGGCCGCGGCTGGGGCGCCGAGTAGTTGGCGACCGCGCCGCGCACCGCGAACCGCGCGCCGCCCAGGTTGGAAACCTTGACGTCGTTCAGCCGGAGCGTGCTGCCCTGCAGCGCCACGTCGACGTCGACGCCCTGGATGGTCTCCTTGTTGTAGATGATCCGGTTCACCTTGGCTTTCAGGCCGACCGTCGGTCCGGCGACGGCCTGTTGCGGCGACGCAGCGGCCGGGGCCGGTGCGCCGGACGCTGCAGGCTTCTGCCGGGCCGGCCCCGGCACCAGGAAGGAGTCGAGGTCGAGCGTATCGATGTTGAGGCTGGTCACGATCGAGAGCGGCACGCCGAAGGTGACGACCACCCCGCCCGTGCCCTTGAGGTCGTCCAGCTCGAAGGCGGCGTCGCTTACGGTGACGTTGCCGCCGGTCGAGGCCATGCGGCCCTTGAGGCTGAGCTTCTGCAACTTGGAGGCCGGCACCGAGGCGACGTCGACCTCGAGCCAGGAGAGCGTCTCGCGCAGCCTCGGCCCGACCAGGCTGAAGTCGCCGCTGACCTGGGGCCGCGCCGCGTCGCCCGTCATGGTCGAGCGGGCCTGCAGCACCATGTCGCCCGGCAGGATCGCCGAGAGCTTCGGCACGGCGACCGCGCCGGCCCGCGACTCGAGGTCGAGCACGACGTTGCGCACCGGCTTCTTGTTGTAGATCACCTCGCCGATCTCGAAGGCGAGCTTGGAATCGACATCGCCCAGCAGGCTGCCGCCCGAGGCAGCAGGCGCCGCAGCTGCCTGGTTGGCGGCGGGCGGGGCGGGTGGCGGCGTGGCGGCAGCGGCGGGCCGGGCCACGGCCGCGAGCCACTTGTCGAGATCGAGCTTCGGCACCGCGACCTTGCCCTCGACCGAGAGCTTTGGCTTCAGCGTGACGGCGAGGTTGCCCGACCCGTTGTCCTGGCCGAGTGCGATCTTGAAGTTCTTGGCGGCGAACGCCGTCTGCGAGGCCTCGATGCCGCCGTCGAACAGGAACTTGCCGGCGAGCAGCGGCGGCAGCGCGGGTTCGGGCTGGCCGGACAGCCGGACCAGCGTTCCGATGAAGGTCGTGAGCGAGTCGGCCGACACCGAGGCGACGCCCGCCACCTTCGCGGCCGGCCCGAGCTCGCTCAGCGTGCCCTTGAAGGTGAGCTTGCCGCCGCCCGCCTCGAGCGCCGTGTCGACGGTGTGTCCGTCGCTCTTCCTGGCGCCGACCGCGAGGTCGAGCTTGAGCGGCGAGCCGTTGATCGTGGCGCCGCCGGCCAGCGAATACGGGCCGTCGATCGACCCGACCGAGGCCGAGAAGTTCGCCTTCTCCGCGACCACCGACAGGCCCGCCTTCGAGTCGCTGAAGATAAGCGTGCCGTTGTCGATGGTGAGCCGGCCGAGCGTCAGCGGCCGGGGCGTGCTGGGCTTGGGCGCGGCGGGCTTGGCCTCGGCGACCGACGGCGTGAATTCCCAGTTCGGCTTACCCTCGGCGTTGATCTCGAGCACGATCTTGGGCTCGACCAGCGTCACCTCGCCGACCTCGATGTTGCCGCCGAGCAGGCCGAGCAGCGACGGCTTCACCGTCACCGACTTCACCTCGACCATGTTGGCGTTCTTCGAGCCGGGGACGTTGAAGAACTTGACGCCCTGGACCGAGACGGTCGGCGTCGGCAGCAGCGACAGCGAGATCGGACCGTCGAGCACGAGGTCGCGGCCGGTCGCCGTCTTCACCTGCGAGACGATCAGCGGCTTGTAGGCATTCACGTCGATGAAGAAGGGCGCCGCGGCCAGCGCCACGATGACCAGACCTACGAAGCCGCCGCCGCCGATCAACAGCTTCTTGCGTGCACCTGGGGTCATAGGATGCTCCTTGGGCTGGACTCGCGGGGAGACTAGCGCATCGACTGCAGGCACGGCATAGAGAAAAGAGAGACAGTCACATGGCAGACATCGTCAACCTGCGACGCGCTCGCAAGGACAAGGTGCGACGCGACCGCGAAGCCGAGGCGGACGCCAACCGCCGCCGTTTCGGCCGCACGCGCGCCCAGAAGGCGGCCGACGAGGATGCCGCCCGTCGTTCCGAGGCCGCGCACGATGCGAGGCGCCTCGATCCCGAAAAGAAGGACTGACGGCGGCTAGCGCGCCGGCCGGTTGATCGCGAGCCGCTCGAAGAAGGTGCGCGTGTTCTGGTCCGCGCCCGGCCCCGCCACGGCTCGCACGTTGGTGAGTTCGAGGCGGCGGCCACTCTCGGCATCGATCAGCACCGGATCGAGCGGCTTGCCGTCGGCGCCGTTCACCAGCTCCATCGGCTTGCCGTCGCGCGCCGCCGCGCCGAAGCGGTCGCCCCACTGCTTCAGGCCGACGATCACGGTGAAGAGCGCTGCGCCCTTCTCGGTCAGACGGTATTCGTGGCGCAGCGGCCGCTGACGGTAGGCGGTCTTGCGGAACACGCCGGCCTCGACGAGCTTCTTCAGGCGCGCCGTCAGCACGTTGCGGGCAATGCCGAGATTCTCCTGGAAGTCGTCGAAGCGGCGCACACCGTAGAAAGCGTCGCGCACGATGAGCAAGGTCCACGGCTCGCCCACGACGTCGAGCGCCGAGGCGATGGAACAGTTCATCTGCTCATAGGAGGTGCGCCGCATGCGGCAAAGTATAGGCCGGCAAGCGCGGTGCGCAATCTACCCGCGGCGAGGGCCGCTGCCCGGCCTCAGCAGGACGAGATAGCCGGCCGCCGCCGACAGGATCGAGCCCGCCAGCACGCCGAGGCGCACCTCGGCCTCGAAGCGCGGATCGCTGAAGGCGAGCGTGCCGATGAACAGGCTCATGGTGAAGCCGATGCCGCCCAGCATCGCCACACCCCACAACGTGCGCCACGATCCACCCGCCGGCATGGATGCGGCGCCGAGCATGATCAGCAGGCCCGCCCCCAGCACGATGCCGATCTGCTTGCCGACGAACAGTCCGGCCACGATGCCGAGCGGTACCGGCTCGAGCAGCGTCGACAACGACAGGTCGCCGAGCGAAAGGCCGGCGTTGGCGAAGGCGAAGACCGGCATGATGAACCACGCCGACCACGGCTTCAGCGCATGCTCGAGATGGATGGCCGGCCGCCTGTCGTCGGCCATGCCCGGGACCTTGAGCGGAATGAACATGGCCAGCACGACTCCCGCCAACGTCGCATGTACGCCCGACTTCAGCACCGAAACCCAGAGCATCAGGCCGAGGACTACGTAGGGTCCGATGCGCCGCACGCCCATGGCGTTGAGGATCGCGAGCCCGGCGATGAACAGCGCGGCTAAGGTCAGCGCCGTCGCCGACAGGTTGCTCGTATAGAAGACCGCGATGATCACGATGGCGCCGAGATCGTCGACGATGGCGAGCGTGGTGAGGAAGACCTTGAGCGCCAGCGGCACGCGGCTGCCCAGCGCGGCCAGCACGCCCAGCGAGAAGGCGATGTCGGTGGCGGCCGGAATGGCCCAGCCATGAAGGGCAACCGGATCCTTCCAGTTGACGGCGGCGTAGATGAGGGCCGGCACGACCATGCCGCCGATGGCAGCGGCGATCGGCAAGGCCACCTGGGAGGGCCGCGAGAGCTCGCCCTCGACGACCTCGCGCTTGATCTCCAGCCCGACCAGCAGGAAGAAGATCGCCATCAACCCGTCGTTGATCCACAGCAGAAGCGGCTTGCTGAGCCCGACGCCGCCATAGTCGATGGTCAGCTTGCCGCCCAGCAGGGCCTGGATCGACTCCTGGAACGGCGAGTTGGCGAGCACGAGTGCCAGGATCGCCGCCGCGAGCAGCGGCAGCGCGGATGCCGCCTCGCTGTCG
>CAYRBQ010000157.1:0-7834 GCA_964422305.1 uncultured Reyranella sp.
CCTCGGGCACCATGTAGGTCGCCTCGATCTCGACATAGGCCGCGGTGAAGGCGATCTTCTCGGCGCGCTGCGGCTCGGCGCCGATCAGGCCGATGTCCCACATGTCCTTGCCGACCTGGTCGCCGAGCTCGCCCGGCGACTTGAAGGGCACCAGTCTCACCGGCACGCCGAGCTCGGCGCCGATCGCCCTGGCCATGTCGGGCGCCACGCCCTCGGGATCGCCCGAGGCGCTGCGGCCGGTGACCAGCAGGAAGTTGGAGAGGTTGATGCCGGCGCGGAGCGTACCGGTCGGGGCGAGTTCTTTTCGGGCCTGCTCGGACATGGGGCGAGTGTATGGGCAACCGGCCGGCGATGGTAGGTTGATCGGATGTCCAGACGGCTGACCGCACGCTTGCGAAAGATCTGCCTTGCACTGCCCGAAGCGACGGAGAAGGAGGCCTGGGGCGACCCGACCTTCCGCGTCCGCGACAGGATCTTCGCGATGGAAAAGCGCGGCGACGGCCGGGTCTCGATCTGGTGCAAGGCGCCGCCGGGCAGCCAGGCGACCCTGGTCGGTTCCGCCCCCGAGACGTTCTTCGTGCCGCCCTATGTCGGATCGAAGGGCTGGATCGGCATGCGGCTCGACGCCAAGGGCGACGCTGGTCCCGACTGGGACGAGGTCGCGGCCGTGGTGCGCCGCAGCTACCGGCTCACCGCGCCCAAGAAGCTCGCGACGCTGCTCGACCGGACGCGCTAGACTGTTGCGATGAGCGAAATCGTCGTCGAGACCACCGGCGGGCGCGTCCGCGGCACGCGCGAGCGCGGTGTCGAGATCTTCAAGGGCATCCCCTATGCCGCGCCGCCGCTCGGCGAGCTGCGCTTCCGCCCGCCGCAGCGGCCCCAGCCGTGGGCCGGCGTGCGCGACGCCACGGCCTACGGCAACATGGCGGTGCAGAGTCGCAACGTCTTCGCGCTGCCCGACGACCTGCTGCGCCTCTTCACCCTGGCCGGCACGCAGAAGCTCGACGAGGACTGCCTCACCCTCAACGTCTGGACCTCCGGTCGCGCAGGCGCCGACCGGCCCGTGCTGTTCTGGTGCCACGGCGGCGCCTTCATCACCGGATCCGGCTCCTCGCCCTGGTCCGACGGCGCCAACCTCTGCCGCCTCGACAACGTGGTCGTGGTCTCGTTCAACCATCGCCTGGGCGCGCTGGGCTACCTCCATCTTGAGGACATCGCCGGCGCTGAGTTTGCGGGGGCCGGCCTCGCGGGCGTCCTCGACATCCTGGCGGCGCTCGAATGGGTGCGCGACAACATCGCCCGGTTCGGCGGCGATCCGCGCAACGTCACGATCTTCGGCGAGTCGGGCGGCGGCGCCAAGGTCAGCGTGCTGATGGCGCTGCCCGGCGCGAAGGGCCTGTTCCACAAGGCGATCATCCAGAGCGGCCCGGCCGTGCAGATGGCCGACCGCGAGGACGGCACGAAGACCGCGCGGCAGATGCTGGAGCATCTCGGCCTGACACCGAAGGAGGCCGGCAAGCTTCGCGAGCTGCCGGCCGCGAAGATCCTCGAGGCGCAGGTGAAGGTGCTGGGCGGCATCAGCCGCGCGTCCTTCGCCGATCGCCGACGGCTCGGCTTCAACCCGGTGATCGACGGCAAGATCTTCCCGGGCGGGCCGTTCGCGCCGCATGCGCCACTCGCCTCGACGCACGTGCCGCTGATGATCGGCACCAACAAGGACGAGCAAACCCTGTTCATCGGTCACGCGCCGTGGGTGACCGGGGCAACGTTCGACAATCTTCCCGGCGGGCTCAGGCCCTATCTCGGCGGCCGCACCGAAGAGGTCATCGCTGCCTACCGCCGGGCGCAACCGGCCTTCACGGCGGAACGGATCGCCATCGCCATCGTCTCCGACCTCGGGGTGAGGGCGCCGTCGCTGCTGATGGCCGAGCGCAAGATCGCGCAGGGCGGCGCGCCGGTATACGTCTACCTCTTCGCCTGGGAGACGCCGGTGCTGGGCGGCCGTCTGCGCTCCTGCCACACGCTCGAGATCCCCTTCGTCTTCTCCAATCTCGATAGCGCGGCGCTGACGGGCGATGATCCGGCACGGCTCTCCCTGGGCGTGATCATGAGCCGCGCCTGGATCGCCTTCGCGAGGAACGGCGATCCCAACCATCCCGGCCTGCCGGTGTGGCCGCCTTATTCGAAGGGGCTCCGCCAGACCATGATCTTCGATACGGTGTGCCATCTCGACATCGACAGCTACGGCGCCGAGCGGCGCGTCTGGGAGAGCAAGGAATGAAAATCACCGACGTCGCCCTGACGCTGTTCGCCTGGGACGACATCCCGCCCACCACCTACGGCGCCCATACCGGCCGCTTCTCCGGCAAGAGCGCGCTCGGCCTGCTGCGGCTCAGCACCGACGAGGGCATCGAGGGCCACGCCTTCCTGGGCTCGGCGATGAACCCGGCGACGACCGACGGGCAGGGGCTGATCACGCACCTGAAGCCCGTGCTGATGGGCAGGAACCCGCTGCACCGCGAGCAGCTCAACCAGGAGATCTGGAAGCGCCAGCGTTCGGCGGGCGTGCGTGCCATCGGCGCGGCCGACGTGGCGCTGTGGGATCTCGTGGGCAAGGCGATGGGCCAGCCGATCCACCGCCTGCTCGGCACCTACCGCGAGTCGGTGCCGGCCTATGCGAGCTCGGCGGTGCTGGCCTCGCCCGAGGCCTATGCTGAGGAGGCCGTGCGGTTCAAGGAGAACGGCTGGGCGGCCTACAAGATCCACCCGCCGACGCGCTGGAAGGAAGACATCAAGGTCTGCGAGGCGGTGCGCCGCGCGGTCGGCGACTACACGATCATGCTCGACTCGACCTGGAGCTACGACTACCCGGCGGCGGTGCGCGTCGGCCTCGCCGTGCAGGATCTCGGCTTCCACTGGTACGAGGATCCGCTGGCCGACCAGGACATCTACAACTACACGAAGCTGAAGCAGCAGCTCTCGATCCCGATCATGGCGACCGAGTATCCGCAGACCGGCCTCGATTCCTACCAGCCGTGGATCATGCAGCAGGCGACCGACTATTTGCGCGGCGATGTGGCGGTGAAGGGCGGCATCACGACGCTCGTCAAGACCGCGCATCTCGCCGAGGCCTTCCGCATGAACTACGAGGTCCATCACGGCGGCAACTCGCTGAACAACGTGGCCAACCTCCACGTCATCGCCTCGATCCGCAACACCGAGTTCTTCGAGGTGCTGCTGCCCGACGCCGCCCAGAAGTACGGGCTGGAGAAGGACATCGTGGTCGGGAAGGACGGGCTGGTGCATGTGCCCAACGGGCCGGGCCTGGGTGCTGCCATCGACTTCGAGCTGATCGAGAAGAAGAAGGTGGCGGTGTTGTCTTAGTCTTCTGGACCGCGAGCCTCCGGCTCGCTCATGATCATGAAGCGGGCGGGACGCCCGCGGTCCGGAAGAAGAGAAGACCATGATCGTCGATTGCCACGCCCACGTCTTCGCGCATTGGCTGGGCGCCTGCGGGCATCCCTCGCGCGAGGTCCACAAGCGCTACCTGCAGCGCGTGGTGACGCGGACCGTGGCGCCGACGTACCGGCTGCGCGACGGCGCCCGCGCCGACACCAAGGCGCTGTTCCGGGCAGGCGAGGAGAGCTGGGACGGGCTGGCCGATGTCGATTTCCGCGTGGGCCGCTTCGGGCTGCTCGAGTTCACGCACGAGGGCGAGGAATACGGCGTCCAGTACATGCCGGTGGGCATGCAGGAGATGGTGGCGCCGCCCGAGCTGATGCTGGCGCAGATGATGAACGCCGGCGTCGACCACTGCATCCTGCAGGCAGGCGGCGGCTACGGCGCCATGACGGAGATGAACGCCTTCGCCGGCCGGCAGTATCCCGCGCGCATGACCGGGCTGATGCATGTCGACGAGGCGATGGCGGGCACGGCGGCCGCGCTTGCCGAAGTCGACCATGCCCACGATGTGCTGGGCCTCCGCGGCCTCTACTACGGCGTCGATGCGATGGCGCGCCATGGTTTCCCCTGGCCGCTCGACGGCGAGGAGCTGGCGCCGTTCTGGGACAAGCTCGCGGCGAGGGACATCGCGCTGTGCTTCGAGATGAGCTCGGGCCCAGGCTACGACCTCGCGGGCTACATGGCGAACCTCACGGCGTTCGGGCGCGTGCTGAAGCGGCACCCGTCGCTCCGCGTCCACATGGCGATGAGCCCGCCGGTCGCGTTCTTTGCGCGCAACGGCCGCTACCAGTTTCCCGACGAGGCGCTGGCGGTGTGGCGCCACGAACCGATGGTGCTGGAGGCGATGTTCCCCATCACCTACGGCGGCGTGTGGGACTACCCCTATCCCGAAGCGCAGGCGCTGATCGAAGACATGAGGAACCTGTTCGGCGCCGGCCGGCTGATGTGGGGCTCCGACATGCCGAACGTCGAGCGCTTCTGCACCTACCGGCAGTCGCTCGACTATGTGCGGAAGTATTGTCCCTTCCTGTCGGCGCGCGAGAAGGACCTGATCCTGGGGGAGACCTGCGCGGCCTTCTACGGGATCTCCGCGCAATAAAGTTACCGCAACTCCGTCGCGGAGCTTGCGTTGCAGGGGCACCCGGGTTTCCAGGAGGGCTCCCATGATCAAGCAGTCGCTGCTCACCATCGCTCTGATCGCCTCGGCCGGCGCCGTTCACGCCCAGGGCGAGCCGCGCGATCCCTACGGCCGCCCGCTGGTCGGCCGCAACGACTGGGTGCGCCAGCCCGGCGACCAGCCCGGTCCGTCGGCCGGCGGCGGCATGAACCCGGCGATGACCACGACGACGACCGTGACCAGCGGCGGCATGGCCGCCGTTCCGCCGCCGCCCCCGATGGCCGCGCCCATGCCGGCGCCAATGCCGGCATCTGGGCCGATGCCGGCTGCGACCGTGCAGACCAACACGAACGTCGCGGCCGGCGAGCCGCGCGATCCCTACGGCCGCCCGCTGATCGGCCGCAACGACTGGGTCCGCCAGCCGGGCGATCAGCGCGGCCCGGCGGGTGCGGGCGTCTCGGCCTCGGCCGGCGTCGCGGCCTCCGGCATGGCGCCCAACATGGCGGCGGCGCCTTCGTCGTCGGCCATGGGACATGCGCAGATCGGCTCGGGCCCGCATCCCGTGGCCTTCCGGGACGAGTTCGGCTTCCGCTACGACGCGCAGGGCAACCGTCTCGACGCCCGCGGCTACGTGATCTCGCCGCAGACGCGTTGACGCACCGTTCCGGCAGGCCCGGCGTCGCAAGACGCCGGGCCTTGCTATTGTGGGGGCATGGATGGTCCCGCGATCGCGATCTACGTCGATGCCGACGCCTGCCCGGTGAAGACCGAGGTCTACCGCGTCGCCGAGCGCTACCGCCTCAAGGTCTTCGTCGTGAGCAACGCCTTCCTGAACGTACCGCGCGACCCGCGGCATGAGCTGGTGGTGGTGAGCGACAGTTTCGACGCAGCCGACGACTGGATCGCGGAGCGCGCCGGGGAAGACGACATCGTGGTGACGGCCGACATCCCGCTCGCCGACCGCTGCCTGAAGCGGGGTGCGGCGGTGATCGGCACGACCGGCGTGCCGTTCACGACCTCATCGATCGGCATGGCCATGGCGAGCCGCGAGCTGCTGTCGACTCTCAGGGCGATGGGCGAGGTGACGGGCGGGCCGAAGCCGATGACCGCGCGCGACCGCTCGCGCTTCCTCTCCGCGCTCGATCTGGCGGTTCAGCGCCGGTCGAGCCAGACATCCTCGAAGCGGAAGCCGTTGTAGGAGCTGTTGATCTGCGGGACGTAGCCCTTGACGTAGGGCTGCCAGCAGGTCGCGGCGCGATTCCACACCAGCGGCGGGCGGGCCGAGTCGGCCAGCAGCTTCATGTCGATGTCCCAGGCGAGCTTGCGGCGCCGGTCGAGATCGAGCTCGGCGGATTGCGTCTCGAACAGGCGCTCGATCTCGGGATTGCAGTAGCGGTTGTAGTTGCGCTCCGAGCGGCACGAGAAGGTCTCGTAGAACGCCTGGTCGGGATCGTCGACGGCGTTGCCCGTCGTCTCGAGCGCCAGCGAATAGTCGCGGCGCGCGATCCGCGTGTACCAGTGGGACGTCTCGGCGACATCGAGCCCGGCGTCGATGTAGATGTCCTGGAGCTGGTTGGCCAGCACGGCGGCCGGGCTGCGGTAGAGCGAGACCGCTCGCGTGAAGATCTTGATCGACAGCGGCTTGTCCGGGCCGTAGCCCGCCTTGCGCATCAGGGCGCGGGCCTCCTCGCGGTTCTTCTCGAGGTCGGGCCCGAACCCCGGCAGGCTGGCCAGCATCTCGCTGGGCATGCCCCACAGCCCGTCGGGCGGCGGCTGCAGGTGGCCGCCGATCGTGCCGCTGCCTTCGGTCAGGGCATCCATGAAGCCCTGGCGGTCGAGGGCGAGGACCAGGGCGCGCCTGATGTCGGGATTGTCGAACGGCGCCGATTCCCGGTTCAGCATGATGTTGGTGTTGTTATTCATCGCCGTGGCCTCGCACATCACGCGCGGCGACTGTCGCCTGACGTCGCGGAGCTGCGTCATGTTGACGTCGCTCGGAAAGGTCATGTCGTAGCGGCCGGCGACGAAGCTCAGCAGGGCCGTCGACCGGCTGGCGACGACCGAGAACTCGATGGCGTCGAGATGGGGCTTGCCGTCCCGCCAGTAGTCGGGATTGCGCACCAGGCGGATGCGGTCGAACTGGTTGAAGGATTCGAGCTTGAAGGGCCCGGTACCGACCGGCTTGGTCCGCATCTGGGCGAGCGGCACGTGGCAGGGGTAGATCGGCGAGAAGCCCGAGGCCAGCAGGCTGAGCAGCGAGGGCTGCGGCCGGTTGAGATGGACCGTCACCTCGTAGTCGTTGGGCGCCTGGACGAAGTTGATGTTGTTGAACCAGGAGCCGCGCGGGTTGAAGCGCAACCGGTGCCGCGCCCGGCCGGTCCACAGGTTGAAGGTGCATTCGACGTCGCTCGAGGTGAATGGCGTGCCGTCGTGCCACTTGACGCCCTGGCGCAGCTTGAAGGTGAGTTCGGTCTTGTCGTCGTTCCAGGTCCAGGATTCGGCGAGCTCGGGCACGATGGCGTCGGGCGTATTCTGGGCGACGCTCTGATCGAACATCACGAGGTTGTTGAACACCGGCATGAAGGCGACCACGGTCGAGGCGTTCGTCTCCTCGAGGATCGACGCGCTGGTCGGATTGTCGCGATGGAAGATGCGCAACACCCCGCCGTTTCGCTGTGCCCATGCGGCATCGCACCAGCACAACAACACGGCCAGACCGACAAGCAGCACCCTAGAACGCATTCCCTGACCTTCACCCAGCGGCGACGCGGCTTCGTACGCGAGCTTACAGTCCCCCGCCGCCGCCGGAAGTTTCATTCCTGCACACTAACCGCGATTGCATCCAGTTCGGAAGCAATCAGGGTTGCTGAAGAAACAAAAGTTACACCGCCACCCGCATGGCCGCAGAATAGCGCGGGCAGACCTCCTTCGCGAAGCGGGCCATCATGCGCTGGCGCAGCTCGATCGGCGTGCCGGGCGTGGCCGACGAGACCATGAAGTAGTTGAAGCCCAGCGCCGCGAGCTGGTCGATACGCCGGCAGATGGTCGCCGGGCTGCCGACCAGGTTGGAGTCCATGAACGGGCCCAGTTCCGAGGGGTCGGTGAGCCTGCGCAGGTTGGCGAACATGCGACTGAAATCCTGGTACTCCGGGATGTCGGCCCATGGATCGGCGTCGGACTCATAGTGCGTGCACTGGAGGTCGAAGTAGGGCGGGTAGTAGCGGCGGCCCAGCGCGCGTGCCTCCTCGTCGGTAT
>CAYRBQ010000158.1:0-7777 GCA_964422305.1 uncultured Reyranella sp.
CGGTGCCGTACTTGAACAGCTCCCACAGCACGTAGGCCAGGAACAGGGTGAAGCCCGCGGTGCGCGAGGAGCGCGTGATGGCGTCCCACTGGTCCTCGTCGACCAGCGCCAGCACGTCGACCGCCCAGGTCTCGGCGATGGTGACGGCGACGCCGATCAGCACCGCCACGCGCACGCAGCGCGCCACGACGTCGGGAAGCTTGGGCCGGTCGCCGGCGGGCGTGCCGCCCTCGAGCTGCGAGTCGAGGCGCCGCACCAGCGCCTGCATCAGGGTCTCGAACAGCAGCACGGCGACCACCAGCACGAGGGTGAGCAGCATCGCGCCCGCCACATGGGCGAGGCCCGAGACGGCGCCGTAGACCTGGGTGAGGCCCAGGATCGCGAAGAACGACACGCCGACCGGCACCCACTTGCGGCCTAAGGCGCCGATCACCGGGGCGAGCGTCGAGAGGCCGGCGAACCACTGGGCGGCGGCGGCGCGCGAGCCGATCACCATCCAGATGAAGGCCGCGACGTAGGCGGCGGCCGCGATCACCTGCCAGGCGGCGAAGGCTGCATGCGGCGTGCCGATCGCCAGCAGCACCTGCGCCAGGATGCGGCCGAGGATGATCAGCAGCATCACCGCCTCGATGCGGGCGTACATGGCGCGCGCCTCGTGGTCGGCGACGTCGACCAGGCGGGCCTGCGACAGGCCCGGCCGCAGGATCAGCAGGAACAGGAAGACGTAGAGGCGCCAGTGGAAGATGCCGTCGAGGACCGCGGCGGCGAGCCGGTCCTGGCCGACCGGACCGCTGAACCAGGCGCCGATCGCGGCATGGCAGATCAGCCACACAGCCAGCACGCCGATCGCGTCCATCAGCGCCAGCACCAGGAGGTGGCCCAGCGAGCGCAGCCCCTGCTCGGGGCGCGCGCCGTCGGCGAGGCGATGGCGGAAGCGCGAGATGAAGGCGCGCAGGATCGACTCGGCCGCGACCGCGGCGACGGCGACGAGGCCCAGCAGCAGGAGGAACGACGAGGTGCCGCGGCCGCCCTGGGCGCTCTGGTCGAGCAGGCCGGGGATCGAGGCGAGGCGGCGGCCGAGTTCGGGCACGGCGGCGACGACGTGGCCAGCCTTCTCGATGAAGATCGCGACCGGGCCCGGCCCCTCGGGCAGGCCGGTGCGGATGACCTGGGGCGGCGGCGGCTTGGTCTTGGACTTGCTGCCGGAGGCCGCCGGGGCGGCGGGAGCCGGAGCGGGCGCGGCGGGCGCAGGCGCGGCGGGCGCCGTCTTGCCTTCGGCCTTGAGCTTCTCGGTGACGGAGTTGCTGATCGCCTCGACCAGCGCGTCGAACTGCTGCTGGCTCATGCCGGCGGGAGCCGTGGGCGGCGCGGCCGGTGCCTGCGCGTGCGCGACGGCGCCCGACAGCAGGACGAGCACGGCCAGACCGGCCGACAGGATGCGCGACATTTGGTTCTCCCCCGAACTCGTGCCCAATGAACGCCAAAGAGACGGTATTGAAAAGAGCGAAGATCGCAGACCCTGCTAGACTGGAGACGATGCAAATTCATCCGGAGTGGTCCGCCGCGCGGCGCGCGCTGGAGACGGGCCGTACGCTCAGCGGCCCCGACGGGAAGCGGTCGCGCTGGGCCAAGGCGATCAAGACCAGGATCATCGACAGCAGCGGGCTGTGGCTGCGGCTCGCGGGCCTCTACGGGCGCGGCCATCGCAACGCCGCCGACCTGCGGCTCACCGAACTCGAGGTGGCCCTGCCCGGCCTGCCGGCGGCGTTCGACGGCTTCCGCATCCTGCACGTGAGCGACACGCATCTCGACCAGATGCCGGCGCTGGTGCCGGTCGCCCGCCGGCTGCTCGACGGGATCGAGGTCGACCTGCTGGCGGTGACCGGCGACGTGCTGGGCGATCACCATGCGCCGCCGGGGCCCTCGGCCGACATGCTGGGCGAGGCGCTGAGCGGGGTGCGCGTGACGGGCCGGCGGCTCGCGATCCTGGGCAACCACGATCCGCTCACGATGGTGGCGGAGATGGAGCGGCTGGGCTTCGAGGTGCTGGTGAACCGGTCGACCGCCATAGAACGCGGTGGTGTGCGGCTCGGCGTCACCGGGCTCGACGACGTGCACTATTTCTACACCGACGCGGCGCGGCGGGCGCTCGAGGCGGAAGCGGGCAACCCGGACTGCCGCATCGCGCTGGTCCATTCGGCCGAGGTCGCGGACTGGGCCGCGGCGGCGGGCTACGCGCTCTATCTCGCGGGCCACACGCACGGCGGCCAGATCTGCCTGCCGGGCGGACGGCCGATGGTCGCCAACCTGACGCGCTGCCGGCACGGCGCGACCGGGCTTTGGCGCGAGGGCGGCATGGTCGGCTACACCAGCAGCGGGCTCGGCGTCGCCTACCCGCCGGTGCGCTTCAACTGCCGCGGCGAGGCGGCGGTGATCACGTTGCGGGCGGGCTAAGGGCACCTTGCGGCGCTCTCGGACATTGCTTCCGCAATGTCCTGTCGCTTACCGGGTGAGGCGCTGTGCCGGGCCTTCGGCCCGGCCCATCACCTCACCCGCAGAAACAACGACGATCTCGCCCTCGCCCAGCGGACGCCACCCGCCGGTGGTGACGGGCACGCTGGCGAGCAGCGCCATCTCCTGTTCCTCATGATCGTGTGGATGGATGGTGACGCCCGAGATGTCGAGCGTCGCGGCGTCGGGTCCGGTGCGGTGGCGGTGACGCAGCCAGAGGCCGGGCGGCGCGACGTTGCCGTCGGCCTGGGTACGGCGATGGCCGTGGCCGAACACGAACTCGCCGTCGGCGTAGAGGAAGTTGGCGATGCCGAGCGGCCGCATGCCAGTGGCGAACTGCTCGACGACGGCCAGGCGCGCGGCGAGCGAGGGCACGGAAGCGCCCTCCCACAGGGGCGCGATGCGCTCGAGCAGCAGGCAGAAGGCGCGCTCGGAATCGGTGTCGCCGACCGGGCGGAAGCGATGCGCCGAGGCGGCGAAGCTTTCGACGATGCCCGCGAAGCCGCCATTGTGCGCGAAGAGATGCATGCGGCCGCCCAGCTCGCGCGCGAAGGGCTGGGTGTTGGCGAGCGCATTGGGGCCGACGGTGGCACGGCGGATGTGGGAGATCAGCAGGCGCGTGGGCAACGATTGCTGCTCGATGAACGCCAGCAGCGGGCTGTCGCCGGCGGGCTCGGGCTCCTTGTAGAGGCGGACATCGCGGCCCTCGTGGAAGGCCACGCCCCAGCCGTCGACGTTGCGGCCGTAGACCGGCGTGCCGTGGGCGGCGAAGCGGCGCAGCGAGAAGGTGGCGCGGGTCGGCCGGCGGGCGGACAGGCAGAAGAGCTCGCACATGCCTCCAACGCTAGCACGAGGGGCGCGCGACCTCGTAACGCTGGCAATCCCCGGGCCGGTCCGGGCATTATGCAGCCCCCTCTCTTGCGATCTTTAATGGCGCGCAGACGCACGACGACAACGAAGAAGAGAAAGACCGCCGCGCCGGCCCCGCGCCAGGCGTCGCTGCGCCTGCGGCGCCCGGCCGCCAAGGCTCCGCCGAAGACCTCGCCGCTGCCGCCGCCGACCTCGACGCTGGAAGAGGAGCTGATGGCGATGGCGCGGAGCGGCGCGCGCTCGCTGAAGAGCCTCCTCGTCACGCTGTTCGTGATCGCGGGCCTGACGGGCATCGGCTACATCGTGTGGACGCTCCGGCCGACGCCGACCTTCTCGTCGGAAGCCGCCGAGGAAGGCTCGCCGTTCGACACGATCTTCAAGGTCGAGAACACGAGCGCGTCGATGGCGCTCGCCAACCTCAAGCTCTCCTGCGTGCTGGCGCAGGTCCGCGCCTCGGGCCTCGAGCCGACGCTCGTGGAGGCGCGCGACGTGCGGCTGCCGGCCAACGACGTGGACGGGCTGATGCCGGGACAGACGGCGAGCTTCACCTGCCCGTTCCGCGCGCTGATCGGCCATCCGATCGCGCAGGATGCGGAGAAGGCCAAGCGGGCGGAGATCTACTTCCGCGCGCAGTACGACGTGCCGGGACTGGCGCAGTATCTCCGCTTCCTGCGCATCACCGACGACAGCGGGCACTTCTTCCTCAACACCCGCCTGCTGCCGCCGCGCTGGACGCCGGTTCCAGGCAAGCCGCAGTAGCCGCAACCACGAACGCCGGCCGGCGTTGGCCTCTCACCAAACGACGAGGGAGTGACTTCATGCTGAAATTTTTCGCCCTGAGCGCAACCGCCACCGGCCTGCTGTGCGCGGGCTGTGCGTCCTATAGCGAACGCGTGGTCGAAAAGCCCGTGCCCGCGACGACGACCCGGTCGACGACCTACGTGACCGAGCCGACGCCGACGGCGACGACGGTCTACACGACGCCGACCACCACCACGACTGTCTACCGTTAGAGGGCGTCGCACCTAGCGCGAGCGGCCGAGGTCGATCAGGGCCAGGCCGCTCGCGTCGTCGTGCGTCTTGCGGAGATGGGCGGGCTGCTCGGTCAGCACCAGCTCGAGCGTAGGACGGACGCTCGCCTTCAGGAGATGGCCCGCGAGGGCGGAGGCATCGCGGCGGCCCAGCACGCAATGGACGTGGACGGCCGGCTTGCCGTCGGGCCCGGTCGCGACGTCGCCGGTCAGGGAGGCGACCTCGAGCTGCTCGTCGAAGGCGCGCGACAGGTACTCCTTCCTCTCCCAATCGAAATAGCCCAGCGTGACGGCGCTGAAGGCGCCGATGGCGGAGAACTGCGCGCCCGCGAGCTTCTCCCGCGAGGCGAAGTCCTTCAGCAGCGACATCGGCTCGTCGCCGGTGGCGAAGACCAGCGCGAAGGTGCGCTGGCCGCCCTCCTCGTGCAGCAACTTCGACTGCATCCGCCTTACTCGACGTCGAGCTGGTGGCGACTCTCGTGCCGGGAGTCGGCCGAGGTGCCGGTGACCGGCGAGCGGCCGCGGCCGTCGGCGCTGTCACGGGGCGGCGCCGCCAGCACGTCGATGCGGGTGGCGACGCCGCCCACGGCCGGCGCCACGGTGTCGAGCAGCGCCAGCAGCCGCAGCCGCTCGTCCTCGCTGGGCACGGTGCCGGCCACGACGGCGCAGTCGCCGTTGATCTCGACGTCGAGGTTGCGGGCGTCGATGCCGGCCTCGGCCATGGCGTTGGTGATGACGTCGCGGACGTCCTCGTCGATGCGGTTCATGGCGATCCTCCACTGAAGGGCCTCCCTTGACGAACGGGCGACGGCGCCCGCTGTTGCATGGGAACCGACACTCCGTCCGATCCGGCAGCAATCGCCACCCGATCGTTCCAAGATGGAACCGTTCGGCATGGCCACTCCGGCGGGCGGGGGCGCAGGCTGATGGGCATGAGGCACCTGGCCCTTATCCGCACGATCGCTGCGATGGCCACCGGATTGGCGCTGGGTGGCTGTGCCGCCTACCAGTCCGGCATGGGGCCCGATCCGCTGTCGCATTCCGAGGCGCACGCCGTGATGTGGAGCGATGGTGCACCTGCGGTCGAGATCCAGTGCCTGGAAGCTCGCGGCTGCGGCCAGCGAGCCCGGGCGATCTGCATGCCGCGCGGGCTCAAGGTCCTGAAGCGCGCGGTCAGCGCCGAGGCGATCGCCGCCAGCGAAGAGACAGGCGGCCCGGGCCTGCCCTCGGTCGTCGTGCGCTGCGGCTGATCAGTCCGACAGCCAGGCCAGCCATTCGCCGCCGTCCGGCTCCAGCATCGCGACCGCACCCGCAACGGCGAGCACCAGCACCAGAGCCGCCGCGGCGCGACGCGGCGTGACATGACGCCGGCGCGGCGCCGGGCGCACGCGGACGTGGATGCGGCCGTCGGCATAGACGGTGCGGCGTACGACCTGGCCCGGCGGCGCGATCTCCTGCACCGAGCGCACGTTGCCGTCCTCCTTGTCGGGCGCCGCCTGCCCTTCCTCGTCGAGCGCCTCGGGCAGAGCGAGCGCCAGTCGCACCATGGTGAAGAGCAGCCAAGCGGTCGCGAGCGGCATCACGATCCGGAAGGCCACGTGCACATCGGGCGTCACCCAGGCCCAAGCCGACATCGTGCCGCCGGCCGCCGCCATGGCGATGCCGACCACGAAGACGGCGGCGGCGAAGAGCCGAATGTGGGTTTGCCGCCGCACGTCAGGCCACGACGAGCGAGAGGATGGCGGCGTAGTGGATCGAGGCCGCGATCAGCACCGAGGCATGCCACAGCGCGCGCTGGTAGCGCATCCTGCTGGACAGGTGGAAGACGACGCCGCCCGAATAGACGAGCCCGCCCACGAGCACGAGGATCAGCGCGCCGCGCTCGACCGAGGCGAGCAGCGGATCGATCGCCACCAGTCCGATCCAGCCCATCAGGAGATAGAGCACGACCGAGACCGTCTCGATGCCGCGCGGCCGCAGCAGCTTGGCGGCGATGCCGAGCGCGGCGGCCGTCCAGATCGCGATCGTGAGACCGCTCGCCCAGGGCTCGGGCAGGCGCAGCAGCACCAGCGGCGTGTAGGTGCCGGCGATCATCACGAAGATCGCGGCATGGTCGAAGCGGCGGAGCCAGTCGCGCCAGCGGTCGTCGCGCGATGCGCTGCGGGCCTCGCGGAGATTGTAGGCCGCGGAGAAGCCCAGCATGGCGATCAGGCCCACGACGTAGACGAGGACCGGCACGAACCGGCCCGCCATGCCGGTGCGTGCGGCGGCGACCAGCAGGACCGTGGCGCCGACGGCGCCCAGCACCAGGCCCAGCGCGTGGACGATCGCATCGGCGCGGCGCGCCGGATCGAGGAACGGAACGGTCATGGCTGCGGCAGTCTCCCCGAAGGACGGGCCGCACGCAAACGCGCTAAGCTGTCGTGCAGTCTGCAGGAGGAAACGGAGAGATGAGCGACATTGCCTACACGCCGGTGCTGCCGGAGGGCTGGAGCCGGCCGCGCGGCTTCTCCCACGCGGTGGTGGCGAAGGGGACGAAGAGCGTGCGCATCGCCGGCCAGATCGGCCGCGCGCCGACCCAGGCCTCGATCCCGGCCGGCACCGACGCCGGCACCCAGTGGAAGATCGCGCTGGAGAACGTCGTGGCCGTGCTGAAGGCCGCGGGCGGGCAGCCGCCGCATCTCGTGGCACTGCGCGCCTACGTGACCGACATCAAGGAGTTCAATGCTGCGGGCGCGGCGATCGGCGCGGCCTGGGGCGCCACGCTCGGCAAGCACTTCCCGGCGATGACCCTGGTGCAGGTGTCGGCGCTGATCGACCCCAACGCCAAGGTCGAGATCGAGGCCGAGGCGATCCTGCCATGACCTTGCCGCTGGAAGGGGTCCGCGTCATCGAGGTCGGCCAGGCGCTCGCCGGGCCGCTGGCCGGCGTGCTGATGGCCGACATGGGCGCCGACGTGATCAAGATCGAAAAGCCCGACGGCGGCGACGATGCGCGCATCTGGGGCCCTCCGTTCGGCCCCGACGGCAAGACCTCGCTCTATTTCTATTCGCAGAATCGCAACAAGCGCTCGGTCGTGCTCGACCTCAAGCTCGCGGCCGACATCGAGACGCTCCACAAGCTCTGTGAGACCGCCGACATCCTGATCCAGAACCTGCGTCCGGGCGTGGTCGACGAGATCGGCATCGGCCCCGAGGCGATGCTGAAGCTTCATCCGCGGCTGATCTACTGCTCGATCTGGGCGTTCGGCTACGAGGGCCCGCTCAAGATGAAGCCGGGCTTCGACCCGCTGCTGCAGGCCTATGGCGGCATGATGAGCGTCACCGGCCGGCCGGAGGACCCGCCCACCTTCTGCGGCGCCTCGA
>CAYRBQ010000159.1:0-7776 GCA_964422305.1 uncultured Reyranella sp.
GCGGCCGGGGATCAGCGCGGTGGTGACCACGATGTCCTGCGTCTTGATGTGCTCGGCCACGAGCGCCGCCTGCTTGGCCTGGTACTCCGGGCTCATCTGCTTGGCATAGCCGCCCGCGGTCTCGGCCGCCTTGAACTCCTCGTCCTCGACCGCGACGAACTTGGCGCCGAGCGACTGGACCTGCTCCTTGGTGGCGGGCCTGACGTCGGTCGCCGTCACGATCGAGCCCAGGCGCCGTGCCGTGGCGATCGCCTGCAGGCCGGCCACGCCCACGCCCATGATGAAGGCGCGCGAGGGCGCCAGGGTGCCGCCCGGCGTCATCATCTGCGGGAAGATGCGGCCGAAATGGTTGGCCGCCAGCAGGACCGCCTTGTAGCCCGCGAGGTTGGCCTGCGAGGAGAGGATGTCCATCGACTGCGCACGGGTGATGCGCGGGATCAGCTCCAGCGCGAACGAGGTCACGCCCTTCGACGCCAGCGCCTGCACCAGCTCCTTGTTGGTGAGCGCGCCGAGCGGCGCCATCAGCGTCTGGCCGGCGCGCAGCAGCGCCATCTCGTCGCTGCCTTCCGCCGCCGACATCGGCCGCTGGATCTTGAAGACGATGTCGCCCGCGGCGAACGCCGAGGCCGCGTCGGGCGCGATCGTGGCGCCGGCTTCGCTATAAGCCTGGTCGGTGTAGGAGGCCGCGGTCCCCGCGCCTGCCTCTATCGTCACTTCCGCGCCCAGCGCCTTCAGCTTCTTGACCGTCTCGGGAGTGGCGGCCACGCGGGTCTCGTGCGGCCTACGTTCTTTGACAATGGCGATTTTCATGGAGCGCTTCGGATCGGTTGGAACGCGGAAGGACGCATCGTGCGCTGCACCTTGCCGAGCCATTTATCCTTTGCCAACCGCTTTTTCGCCGCGCGGGACAATGCGATTTAACCCCACCGCAACGCACGTCATACTTTGGTCCATGCGCCCCGCACGCCCCGCCATCCTGACCGGCTTCCATTTCACCAAGGTCGCCCTCGCGGCGTTCTCCGAGCACGGCGACATCGTGGGCCATATGGTCAATCCCACCCCCACCGTGGCCGACATTCCGCCCGGCACGGCCGAGACCGTGCAGGCGATCGTCAGCACCGGCAGCGTCGGCATATCGGATGCGATGATGGCGGCCCTGCCGCGGCTTTCGCTCTTCTGCTGCTACGGCACCGGCTACGAGCGCGTCGATCTCGAAGCGGCCCGCAGGCGCGGCATCATGGTCACGCACGGCGCCGACGCCAACGCGCCCGACGTCGCCGAGCTGGCGCTCGGCATCCTGCTCGCCTCGACCCGCCGCCTGGTGCGCGCCGACAAGATGATCCGTCGCGGCGAGTGGAAGCAGCGCATCCCCAACCGCTTCGGCGCCATCGCCGGGCTAACCGGCGGCAAGGTCGGCATCCTGGGGCTCGGCGCCATCGGCCTGGAGTTCGCCAAGCGCATCAAGGGATTCGACGTCGAGATCGGCTACTGCAATCGCAACAGGCGCAGCGACGTCGACTACTCGTACTTCCCCGACGTGATGAAGCTCGCGACCTGGTGCGACTACCTGATCGTCTGCCTGCGCTCGAACGCCTCCAACCGGCACATCATCAACGCCGATGTCCTGAAGGCGCTGGGCCCGCGCGGCCACGTGGTCAACATCTCGCGCGGCTGGGCGGTCGACGAGGCCGCACTTGCCGACGCGCTGCGCCGCAATGTGATCGAGGGCGCGGCCCTCGACGTGTTCGACGAGGAGCCCTACGAAGGCACGGAGCTGCTCGGCCTCGACAACCTCGTGATGACGCCGCACTTCGGCGGCGGCACCGAGCATGCCCAGCGCCGCATGACGGCCCTGGTCTGCCTCAACCTCGAGAGCCACTTCGCCGGTAAGCCCGTCGCCTCACCCGTGCCCGAGTTCCGCGAGTGGGCCGAGTCGCACGAGGCTCCGCAGCCGCGCTGACCTCTTCTGGACCGCGAGCGTCCCGCTCGCCTCTGCGCTTTCGTATGCGCCCATGAGCGAGCCAGAGGCTCGCGGTCCGGAAGATCAGTTCGCAGGATCCTTGCCGATGGCGACGGCCGGTCCGCCATGCCTGGGCGGCGTGTCGAACCAGACGTCCCAGTAGGCGCGCAGCGCCGAGGGATAGCGCCGCAGCTCGGTGAGCAGGCTGTAGGCGCGCGCCACGTCGCGCGCTTCGAAGCCCCAGGCCTCGATGCCCTCCTTGCGGGCGAGGAAGATCGCGCGCGAAAGGTGGAAGCGCTGCGAGACGACGACGATCCTCTTCTGTCCGAACACCATCTCGGCCCGCAGGATCGAATCGCGCGTGCGCACGCCCGCGAAGTCCCGATAGATCGCTTCCGCCGGCACGCCGCGCTTGATGAGGCCGGCGCGCATCGCCGTCGGCTCGTCGTAGTCGGGCGTGCGATTGTCGCCGCTCACCAGCACGAACTTCACCTTGCCCGCCTTGAACAGCGCGGCGGCAGCGTCGAGGCGAAATTCGAAGTAACGGTTGGGCCCTCCCTCGGGCCCGATCGGCGCCGCGCCCAGCACCAGCGCCACCTCGACATCGGGCAGCTTGGCGGGATCGTCGACGATGTAGGAAGCGGCGAAGCGCTCGAGGCTGCGCTCGGCCAGCCACGACAGCAGCGAGAGGATCAGTGCGGCGGCGCCCAGCGCCAGCAGCACGTACAGCATCAACCGCATCGCCTTGATCCGTCCTCCACCCACCTATAGAGAGCCAAGCATGCCTCGTCTCAGCACTGCCGAAGCCACGGTCGAAACCCTTCTGCGCCATGGCCTCGACACGGTGTACGCCCTGCCCGGCCTGCATCAGGATCCGCTCTTCGACGCCTTCTATCATGCTTCGGATCGGCTGCGGGTGATCCATCCGCGCCACGAGCAGACCGCCGCCTACATGGCGCTGGGCGCCGCCCTTGCCACCGGCAAGCCGCAGGCCTTCGGCGTCGTGCCCGGCCCCGGCCTGCTGAACGCCGGCGCCGCGCTACTGACGGCGTACGGCATGAACGCACCGGTGATCGGCCTGGTCGGCCAGATCCCGCAGGCCGATATCGATCGCGGCCACGGCCATCTGCACGAGATCCACGACCAGCTCGGCCTCATGCGCCACATCACCAAGTGGGCCGAGCGCATCAGGAGCCCGCAGGAGGCGCCGACGCTGGTCAGCCAGGCGATCTGGCACGCGACGTCGGGACGGCCGCGTCCCGTGGCCCTGGAATGCGCGCTCGACACCTGGGCCAAGCGCGCCGAGGTCGCGATCCCCGACGCACCGCTGCTCCTGCCGCCGCAAGTCGTCGACGATCAGGCCATCGAGGCCGCCGCCAAGATCCTGGGCGCCGCCGAGCGTCCGATCATCGTGCTGGGCGGCGGCGCGACCGACGCCAGCGCCGAAATCATCAAGCTCGCCGAAATGCTCGAGGCGCCGGTCAGCTCCTACCGCCGCGGCCGCGGCATCATCCCCTCCTCGCATCGGCTGGCCGTCGACATGCCAGTCGGCCATCGCCTGTGGAAGGAGGCCGATGCGGTGCTCGCCGTCGGCACGCGCTTCTTCATCCAGAACGGAAGCTGGGGCATCGATGCCAACCTCAAGGTCGTGCGGGTCGACATCGATCCCGACGAGCCCGATCGGCTGCGCAAGCCCGATGCCGCGCTCGTGGGCGACGCCGCCGTCCAGCTGCGCGCGCTGATCGCCGCACTTCCGAAGCACAACCGTCAGCGCAGCTCGCGCGCCGCTGAACTCAAGGGCCACCGCGACTGGCTGGCCGAGCGCCTGTCGCGGCTGGAGCCGCAGGTCTCCTTCCTCAGGGCCATGCGCAATGCGCTGCCCGAGGACGGCATCTTCGTCGACGAGGTCTCGCAGATGGGCTTCGCCTCGCGCGTCGCCTTCCCTGTCGAGCAGCCGCGCACCTATCTCTCCCCCGGCTACCAGGACAATCTCGGCTGGGGCTACGGCACGGCGTTGGGCGCCAAGGCCGCAATGCCCGACCGCAAGGTTCTCGCCATCGCTGGCGACGGCGGCTTCATGTACCAGGTGGGCGAGCTCGCGACCGCCGCGCGCCACAACCTCGCGGTCGTGGTCGTGGTGTTCGACAACGGCTCGTTCGGCAACGTGAAGCGCATCCAGCAGCAGCACTACGGCAACCGGCTGATCGCCTCGGACCTGCACAATCCCGACTTCGGCAAGCTTGCCGACTCCTTCGGCATCGCCTCGTTCAAGGCGCTCGACGCGAAGCAGCTCGAGGACGCGCTGCACAAGGCCTTCGCGCTCAACGCCCCTGCCCTCGTCTGGGTCCCGCACGGCGACGTGCCGAGTCCGTGGGACATGATAATGATGCCGAAGGTGCGCGGCTGACCCTCAATCTACCTCCCCCGTCTCAGGGGAGGTCAGAGGTTGTTCAGGACCTCGCGGAAGTTGGTCTTGCAGGTGAAGCCCAGCACGCGCGTCGCCTTGCTCGAATCGTAGACGCGGTCGATCGTGTCGAACATCGTCCAGCCGCGAACCTCGTAGAGCTTGGGATAGTCGGGGAAGTAGCGCGCCACGACCGACGGGGCGTCGGCGATCAGCGCGCGGCTGTCCTCGCGGCGGAACGGCGTGGCGGCCGAGACGATGAACGTGTCGAAGCCCACATCCTTGGCTTTCGCCAGCGCCACGACATGCGCTTCGGCGGCATCCTCGACCGAGAGGCGGCGGAACAGGAACTCGTTGGCCTTGGTGTTCTCCCCCGACTGCTGGATGGCGTGCGCCATGTCGTCCTCTTCGGGGAAGAAGCGCGAGGTGCGCAGCACCAGGACCGGCAGCTTGTGCAGGTGGTTGAACAGCCGGCACAGCTCCTCGGCCGCGAGCTTGGTGACGCCGTAGATGTTGCGCGGCTTGAGCGGCGTCATGGTCTCGTCGATCCACACCGCTTCCCTAGCCCCGCCCGCCTTCCCGTCGCGGATCTGCTGCGAGATCATCAGCGACGTGGTCGAGGTGAACACGAAGCGGTCGACCTTCGAGCCGGGCGCCACGGCCTCTTCCAGCAGGTTGAGCGTGCCCTGCACGTTCACCGCGACGAACTCCGAATTGTCGTGGGTCTCGATGTGCGGCTTGTGGCGCGCTGCGGCATGCACGATCGCCTCGATGCCTTCGTCGCGGATGATCCGGCGCACCAGCGCGCGGTCGACCACCGAGCCCACGACCGATGTCGTGGCACCGGCCTCGGGGTCGAGCCCCACGACCTTGTGTCCGTCGCGCGCGAGCCGGGGCACCAGGGTCTGGCCGAGCCAGCCCGACGAACCGGTCACGAGGATGTTCACTGCAGCCCCGCTTCCTTGAGCGCCGCGTCCTGCCGTGTCGCGAGGGCCTCCATGTCGAAGCCCTCGATCATGCCCTCGAACAGGCGGTGCCAGTTGATCGAGGCGCGCAGATGGATGAACACCGAGCCCAGACCGATCGCGGCGCGGTCCATGAACACGAACTCGCGCGGTGGCCGCACGCCGCCCATCTTGCGCAGCTCGCCGAACACGTTCTGCGCCATCTCGCGGCCGTACCCTTCGGCCATGCCCTCGGTGAGCCGGCGCGGGCGGTCGTCCATCAACGGCCCGTAGAGGAAGGCCGCCCAGCGGTTCAGCACCTGGATCATCTCGCGGCTGAGGCCGGTGAATCCCCAATCCTCGTAGGCCGCCACGGCGCGCGCCTCGTCGTCGGCCATCAGCGCGCGATAGAGCTCGATCGAGCCGCGCACGAAGCGCGGCGGGAAGACCCGCACGCAGCCGAAGTCCATCAGGTTCACCGAGCCGTCGGGCCGCACCGAGTAGTTGCCGAGGTGCGGATCGCCGTGGATGACGCCGTAGTGATAGAACGGCACGTACCAGGCGCGGAACATGGCGATGGCCAGCGCGTCCTTCTCCTCCTGCGATCGCGTCTTCCACTCGAGCAGCGGTGCGCCCTCCAGCCAGCCCATGGTGAGCAGCCGGTCGGTCGAGTGCGTCGGCACGACTTCGGCGACGTGGACCTGGCTCTCCTCGCGCAGCATGTGGCGGTAGAGCGCGACGTGCTTCGCCTCGCGCCGGTAGTCCAGCTCCTCGCGCAGGCGGCTGGTGATCTCGGCATGGATCTCGTCGGTGCGGATCGCCGGATCGAAGCGCTGGCCGATCGCGAACACGACCTTGAGCTGGTTGAGGTCGGCCTCCAGCGCCGAGGCCATGTCGGGATACTGCAGCTTGGCCGCCACCTTCGTGCCGTCCTTCAAGGTGGCGCGATGGACCTGGCCGAGCGAGGCGGCAAACGAGGCTTCCTTCTCGAAGGTCGCGAACTTCGCCTGCCAGTCGGGGCCCAGCTCGGTCGCCATGCGGCGGCGCACGAACGCCCAGCCCATGGCCGGCGCGTTGGCCTGGAGCTGCGACAGCTCGCGGGCATACTCCGGCGGCAGCGCGTCGGGGATGGTGGCGAGAAGCTGCGCCGCCTTCATCAGCGGGCCCTTCAGCCCGCCCAGCGCGGCCTTCAGCTCGCCCGCATGCTTGTCGCGATCCAGCCCGATGCCGAGATAGCGCTGGCCGGCGAGCTTGACGGCAAGCCCGCCGACCGACGTTCCGACCCTGGCGTAGCGGCCAAGCCGCCCGCCGAGGGAATCGCCTTCGTCAGCCATCGCTATTCGTCATCCTGAGCGCAGCGAAGGATCTCATGCCAGCACCAGACTCTTTGGTCGTTCCCTTAGGTCCTTCGCTACGCTCAGGACGACACGGGCGCCGTCGACCGCATCCCGATCGATATAGGGGCGATCGGCTGCGGTTGCCACCTCGACGATCAGGCCGCCTGCCGGTCGGGCTTCATCATCGCCATGATCATCTGCATGCGCTGGACGACGTCCATCGCCTCCAGGACCTGCTGGCGCTGCTCGATGCTGAGCGACAGGTATTGGGCGATGACATCGGCGATGCGTCCGGGGTCCTGCAGGTATCCGAGCTGCACCAGCGCCTGCGGCGGCGACTGCAGATCGATGTTGGCGTGCCCCGCGAAGCGCCGCAGCAGCTCGCGCGACACCGTCGCTGCCTCCTCGCGCGCCGCCCCTTCCCGCTCGACCGCTGCGAGTTCGGCGACCAGGCAGCCGCCGCTCGGGTCGAATCGCGCGGCACGCGCGCGCCGCAAGCCCTGCACCATCATCTTGATGGAGCCGTCGGGAAGCTTCGTGACCTCGATCGGCCTTGCGACGACACCCAGCGTGTAGAGCTCATCGGGGCCGGGATCGTCGTCGGCCGCCTTGCGTTGGGTGACGAAGAAGATCTCCTTGTCGGTGGCCATCGCCTGCTCGATCGCCGCCACCGATTTCAGGCGCATGGCGAAGATCGGCGTCGTCATGTCGGGAAAAAGCACCAGGTCGCGCAGCGGCAACACGGGCCGCCTGACCGTCGGCACTTCCGCCGACGCCGCCGGTGGCGCGGCGTTGATCCTGGCCGACAGCGTGTTCCAATCCGCGACACCCAGCACCCTGGAGATCAGCTCCAGACTCTCGCTATGGGTGAGCTCGACCGACTTGTCCTTGAGCGCCTGACGCAACGTCTGCGCCATGGCCTTGGCATCACGATAGTCTCGCATGGTTCGTCCTCTGCAGGCGGCACAACGGAAAAATCAGTCGCTTGCGTTACTGATCCGTTTGCCGCGGCAAAGGGAGTGCCTCTTCAGGCTGCGATACGTTCACCATACCCGTTGGGGTGCAAGCGGCGGGTCGTATCCACCCGCCACAAGCCTGCAGCCGGCTCCGCCGCCTGTCAACGTCAGAGCT
>CAYRBQ010000160.1:0-7763 GCA_964422305.1 uncultured Reyranella sp.
CGACGGCAGCCAGTGGAAGGGCAAGCGGGCCTATGTGTTCGGCACCGGCACCAGCGCCCACGACATCGCGCAGGACCTGCACGGCAACGGCGCGCTGACGACCATCGTGCAGAGGAGCCCGACGCTGATCGTCAACATCGAGCCGGGCGCGCAGCTCTACGACGGCGTCTACTACGGCAAGGGGCCGACGCTCGACGACCGCGACCTGATCAACGTCTCGGTGCCGCTGCGCGTGATGAAGCAGGCGCACAGGCTCCTGACGGACGAGGCCCGGGCGCACGACAAGCCGCTGCTCGACGCGCTCGAGAAGGTGGGCTTCCGCCTGGAGTTCGGCGAGGACGGCACGGGCTGGCCGCTGAAGTACAGGAGCCGCGGCGGGGGCTACTATTTCAACGTCGGCGCCTCCGACCTCGTGGCGAAGGGCGAGATCGGGCTGATCCAGTACCAGGACATCGCCGGGTTCGCCGAGACCGGCCTGGCGATGAAGGACGGCAGCGAACGGCCGGCGGACCTGATCGTACTGGCGACCGGCTACAAGGGGCAGGACCACCTGGTGGCCGAGCTGTTCGGGCCGGAAGTGGCGCAGAAGGTCGGCGCGGTGTGGGGCTTCCACCCGCGCACGCAGGAACTCAACAATATGTGGGTGCCGACCGCGCAGCCCGGCCTGTGGTTCACCGGCGGCTCGTTCGCGCAGTGCCGCATGTACTCGAAGTTCCTCGCCCTGCAGATCAAGGCCGTCGAGGAAGGGCTCGCGCCCCTCGCCACCTGACTATTCAGCCGCGACGACGCGAGACGTCTCGGCTGCCGATCCCTCGGACGCGGCTGACGCCGACGAGTCCGCGGACGCGGCTGACGCCGACGATCCCTCGAACGCGGCTGACGCCGCGAGGGCCTCGCGCACGAACTGCGCCAGCTCGCGGCGGCGGAACGGCTTGTTCAGCAGGCGCACACCGGCCGGCAGGCTGCCGTCGCGGGCGATGGCATCCTCGGTGTAGCCCGACATGAAGACCACCGGCAGAGCGGGCCACCGGGCGGCAAGGGCATCGGCGAGCGCCTTGCCGCCCATCGCGCCCGGCATGATGACGTCGGTCAGGACAAGGTCGTAGGGGGTGGCTGCGGCTTCGCAGGCGGCGAGCCCCATTGCGCCGTCGGCCGCCTCGTCGACCGAATAGCCCAGCCCGCGGAGCTGTCCGACGACATTCAGGCGGACCTGCGCGTCGTCCTCGACGACCAGGATGCGCTCGCGGCCGCGCGGCACGGCGACGGCGGCGTCGGCCGCGGCTTCCGGCACGCCCTCGCTGCGCGGCAGGTAAAGCGTGACCGTCGTGCCGCGGCCGGGCGCACTGTCGATCTCGACGAAGCCGCGGCTCTGCTGCACGAAGCCGTAGACCATGGAGAGGCCGAGGCCGGTGCCCCGCCCCACCTCCTTGGTGGTGAAGAACGGCTCGAACACCTTCTCGAGATTCTCGCGCGCGATGCCGGTGCCGGTGTCGGTGACGGACAGCGCGACATAGTCCCCCGGGCGCGTACCGGGATGCCGCTCGAGGCTGGCCGCGTCGCGCACGACGTTGCGCGTCTCGATCAGCAGGCGGCCGCCGCCCGGCATGGCGTCGCGCGAGTTGACGCAGAGGTTGAGCAGGGCGGTCTCGAGCTGCGCCCGGTCGATGCTCACCGGCCAGAGACCGTCGGCCAGCACCGAATCGGTCTCGACCTGCTCGCCCAGGGTGCGGCGCAGGAGCCGCCCGGTGGCGACGACGAGGTCGTTGACGTCGGTGACCTGCGGGCGAAGCGCCTGCTTGCGCGAGAAGGCGAGGAGCTGGCGCGTGAGATCGGCGGCGCGGCGCGTGGCGCGCGCGATGTTCGAGACGTGGTCGCGCACCGCCGGCGGAAGGTCGTAGTCGTCCTCCAGCGCGTCGGTGTTGGCCATCATGACCATCAGGATGTTGTTGAAGTCGTGCGCCACGCCTCCGGTGAGCTGGCCGACCGCCTCCATCTTCTGGAGCTGCCGCAGCTTCTCCTCCGAGGCGCGGTGCTCGCGCTCGGCACGCCGCCGCTCGGTGATGTCGCGCGCCATGGGCAGCAGCGCGGGGCGCCCCTCGAACTCGACGGCGGCAAAGCTCACCTCGACGTCGACGATCGAACCGTCCTTGCGGCGGTGGCGGCCATAGATGCGGCGTCCGGGATCGGGCGGTCCCTCGCGCAGCAGATCGTCGAGCATGTGCATGTCCTCCGGCAGGCGCAGGTCGGCCGGGGTCATCTTCAGGAACTCCTCGCGCGTCCAGCCGTACTGGCGGACCATGGCGTCGTTGACGGCGAGGTAGCGCCGCGTCTCGCGATCGAACACGGCCATGGGATCGGGATTGCCCTCGAACAGGGTGCGGTAATTGCTCTCGCTGGCGCGGCGCGCCTGCCATTCGCCGACCAGCCAGGTGGCCAGCGCCGCCAGGCCGAGCGTGGCGAAGATCCAGCCGAGCGCCACGATCCCGACGATGTGGCGCCAGGGCGCAAGGATGCCGGCGATGCCCTGTCCCACGACGACGACGAGGTTCCGGTCGAACGGCAGCGGCTGGAACCCGACCAGACGCTCGGCGCCGTCCACCGGACTCACGCGGATGGCGATGCCGCGGCCGATGTCCTGCGCCATCGTCGCAAGGCCGGCACCGGCAGGAATTCTTTCCCCCATCGCCTTTTCGCGTAGGGGGCTGCGCATCAGCAGCGTGCCGTCGCTGCGCATCAGGGTGACCACGAAGTCCCGTCCGGCCTCGTCGGCTGTCCAGGTCCGCGCGAAGAAGCCCGGGTCGATGGCGGCGACGATGACGCCGCGGAAGCGACCGTCGGCCGCCACCCATGAACGCGTCGCCGGCAGCATCCAGGCGCCGGTGATGCGGCTCTTCACCGGGTCGGCGACATGGAAGGAATCTGCGGGATGGACGAGGTGATGGCGGAAGTAGGGCCGGTCGGAAACGTCGAAGCCGATGCTCTCGTCCCGGGAATGGAAGACGATGCGGCCCTGTTCGTCAATCAGCCAGATGGAGCGTACATAGGGACGGTCGCGCAACAGGGCGCGGAACTCCGTGCCGATCGCCTCCTGCGTCAGCGTGCCGTTCGCCTGATGCCGGTCGAGGATGCCGTCGGCGATGACGAGGGTCTGCTCAACCGACTGAAGCGCATAGGACGTCTCGCGCGCGGCCATGCGGGTCAGCGACTGGGTCAGCTTGCCGGCGGCCTCGAGCGTGTCGGCGCGCAACTGCAGCAGCAGCGCGGCGAGGATGCCGAGCGTCGCCAGCAGGTAGGCCGCCACGCCGGCGGCGACCCGCCAGCGGAACGGCACGCGGTGCAGCCAGTGCGCCGCGCTGCCATCGGCGGACAGGCCGCGCGCAAACGGGCGATCCTGTCCGGTCCGGGCCGGCCCGGTTCGATCGGTGACGCTCATGCAAACAGGGCTACGCCACATGCCGGGGCCGTGCACCAGGCAAAAGCTCCCGAAAGACCGGTTCCAGGGACTTTCGCCTCCAAAGCGGAGCCAATCGGCCCCACGACCGCCCGCCGGTGCAAATACACCGCGTTCCGGAACCACCTCCCCCCGCCCCCCGTTGCCTATGCACCGGTCCCCTCGACGGGGCCCGGCAGCCCACCACCCATCGGACGCGCCCGCCGGGCGCAAGGAGCCGCTCTTCATGCCGACCGCCCCGGCCTCGACCCCGCATGTCCGGATCAGCGCCGACGAACAACGCCTTCTGCGTGCGCTGTCGGTCGGCCAGGCCGTGAAGCTTCCCTCGGCGCACCGCCTGCGGCTCGAGCTTCTGGGGCTGCTGCGCGACGGTCCGGCAGGACCGCGCCTCACGGCGCTCGGCCGACAGCACGCGGCAGCGTCGCTCACCGACGAGGAGGCCAGCGCGGCCCCGCGGCCGGACCAACCCACCAAGAAACGCGACCGCCTCGGCCGGCGCATGCCGCACGGGCGGGCGCTTCCCTTCTGAGGTCAACAATGTCCAGAACCGCCCGTGCTCCAGCGTTCGCTACGGTACCGACCGACGACGGCAATGAACCGTACAGTCGGACCGCTGAGAGAGTCGCGCGCCGTTCGATCCGCCGTGCGCACAACGAAGAACATCTTGAAGTGGCGCACGCGTTCGAGCCGAGAAACCAGTTCCTCAAGGCGCTTCCGGCGGGCGAACTCGCGCGCCTGCGCGCCCACCTGATCCACGGCCGGCTGCCGCAGGGCCAAGTGCTGCACGAGGCGGGGCAGAGAGTGGAGCACATCCACTTCCTCGACAGCGGCATGGTCTCGATGGTGGCGACGATGCAGGACGGTGCCCAGATCGAGACGGCAACGCTGGGACGCGAGTCGATGATCGGCGGCCTCGCGGCGCTGGGCGAACACCGCGCCGGCACGCGGGCCATCGTGCAGATCGACGGCTCGTCATGGCGCATGCCTGTCACCGACTTCCGCGCCGCCGTCGAGGAAAGCCCGGTGCTGCGCCAGCTCGCGCTGGTGAGCAACGAGCTCACCCTGGCCCAGATCCAGCAGACCGCCGCGTGCAACGCGCTGCACACGGCCGACCGGCGCCTGTGCCGCTGGATCGTCCAGGTGCGCGACCGCATCGACGACGACGTGATCCGCCTGACGCACGACTTCCTCGCGCAGATGCTGGCGGTGCGGCGCCCCACGGTGAGCCTGATCGCCTACGGGTTGCAGCAGGCCGGGCTGATCCGCTACCAGCGGGGAAAGATCACCATCCTCGATCGCGCCGGCCTGGAACGCGGCGCGTGCGAGTGCGTCGGCGCCCTGCGCGAGAAGACCAACAGGATCCTGGGCAGCATCGGCTGAGAGATTGCAGGAGCGCTACCGGCGCTAATCCTGGCTCCTGCTATTCCTGCGGACGATTGGTGAAGCGGGCGTTGCCGAGCCCGGTGCCGATGGTCAGCACTCCCCAGCGCTCGACATCGACCATGCTCGGAACCTCGCTGAGCCCCTGCACGACGGCATCGTTGTGCATGATGATCGCCGGCTCATGGCCCTCGATCCTCGGCAAGCGACCGCCCAGCGCCGATGCCAGCCGGAAGCCGCCCTCCTCCCAGTTGCCGGGCAGGTTCTGGCCGCCCTTGAGGATCGCGCCATGCTCGTCGATCAGCCCGGGACAACCGATGCCGACGAAGGGCGCGAGCTTCATCTTGGCATCGATCGCGCGCTCCATCAGGCCGGCCGCCATCTCGGCCAGGCGCTCGACCGCCTGGTCGCGGTTCGGCCGATCGTCGCGATGGCGCCAGTGCTGCAGCTTCCACACAGACGCGCGCGAAACGTCGCCCTTCTTCATGCGCAGCTCGACGATGCCGACACGCAGGTTGGTCCCGCCGATATCGATCGCCACGATGGCGTCGTGACCGGCCAGCACCCAGCTCGGCGCAAGCTGGACGGCGCCGATCAGCCCGGCCTCATCCGGATGGTTGCCGATGGGCTTCAGGTCGACAGCCGTCCCTTCGCCCGCCAGCATGATCTGAGCCCGGCCCATGGCGAGCTGGCCGAGATGGCTGGAGCTCAGCCCGCCACCGACGACGATGCGCTCGGTGCCGTGCCAGGCCTCGACCCGCAGGAAGCGGCGCACCACGGTGGCGAGCTCGCCCGCGAACTCCTCGACCGCGGTATGCACGAGGCCGGCCGCGACCGTATCGTCGGAGCCGAGCGCCTTATCGAGCTTGGACTTGGAAATCTCGCGGGTCGGCGTGTCACCGAACGGATCCTCACCCAAGGCCTCGACCACCTTCTCACGCCAGTCGTCGAGAATCGCGCGGAAGGCGCGGCCGCTGGCGCGGTCGCCGACGAAGCCCTCTTCGTCGCGCAGCTCCTCATTGTAGGTGTCGACCGTGACCGCGGGCAGCGTCCTGGCGCCGTGGCCGAGCACGGGCGGCGCCGACGCCGGACCGGACGATGGCGTCGCGGTCGATGGCGTTTGGGAGGACGCTGCCGCCGTGATCGTGCCGTCGTGAAGCGTGCTGCTGTCCACCGATCACCTTCCCCGCGCGGCGAACAGGCCGCAGCAGCACGGCAACGTCCGGTGACCAGTGCGGTTGCACCGCGGCGACCAGAGATGACGCGGCAACGGTCGTCCGCCGGAGCCGTTTGTCGGATCATGGCCAGACGCGCGACGATCGACCGGCTGATGACGATCGACCGGCTGATGAAGGAACAGGGATTGAGGCGCGTCACGCCGGGCACGCTCCGGCTGCAACGCCGGCGCTGTGGCAGGGGGTTTCGCTTCGTCGATCGCGACGGAATGACCATCCGTGACGGGGAGACGATCGCACGGTTGAAGTCGCTCGCCGTGCCGCCCGCCTACACGAACGTGCGCTACGCCGCCGATCCCTGCGCGCACCTTCAGGCGGTCGGCGAGGATGCCGCCGGACGGCGGCAGTATCGCTACCATCCCGATTGGTCGACGATCCGTGAGGCAATCAAGGCGCGGAAGCTCCGCGACCTGGCGAGATCGCTGCCCCGCATCCGGCGCGCGGTGGCCAGGGCATTGGCGGGCGAAGCCGGCGAGGCGCGGCATGCCGTGGCGGCGGCCGTCCGTCTGGTGATGAAGGCGGCCATCCGCGCCGGCGGCGATACCTATGCGCGCGAGCGCGGCACGCGGGGAGCGACGACGCTGCTCAAGTCCAACGTCGAGATCGACGGTGCGATCGTCCGCCTGCGCTTCCGCGCCAAGGGCGCGAAGACGGTGACGCGCGAGGTCGCCGACCGCCGCCTGGCGGCGGCGCTGGACGCGCTGGCGGCGCTGCCCGGTCGCAGGCTCTTCCAGTATCGCGGCGAGGACGGCACCGTGCGCCGGCTGCGCGCCCGGGAAGTCAACGCCTTCCTGCGCGAGGTTTCCGGCCGCAGCATTTCCCTGAAGGACTTCCGCACGCTGCTTGCTTCGGCCGGCGTCATGACTGCGCTGGCCTCCGCCGCTCCGCCGCGGGGCAGCCGGCGGCAGAAGGCGGCGATTCGTGGCGCGATCATGGCGGCGGCCGAATCGCTCGCCAACACGCCGACCGTGTGCCGGAAGAGCTACGTGCACGAGTCGGTGATCGCCGCGTTCGAGGAGGGCCGTCTGCCGCGCCGCCCGGCGCGCGGAATCGAAGGCCGGGCGCTCGCCCTGGCGCGCGTGGTGGCGCGCCGGGACCGGGGCGACGCAACGCCCGCGAGGCCGGGCCGTTGACCGGGACAGACCAGGAGGTTGCCATGCAAGAGACGTTCGGCGATCAGGCGGTCGGCAAACCGGGCGCCCTCGAGAGGTTCCATCTCGGCATCAGCAGCGACGGCACGAGCTGTCTCCTGCTGTTCATCGACGAGGACCGGCACGCGATCAATTGCGTCGCCAACTTCGCCGAGTTCAACGCCTTCATCGCCTCGCTCTCGCAGGCGGCCGCCGAGATGACCCGGCGGCGCAACGCCCCCGACCAGAGCGGCGACCAGAGTTGCGACCGGAGCGACGACCGGGACCTCGACTTCACGCCACCCGTGCAGGCCATCACGGTGGCGTCGGCGGCGTTCCAGATGAGCCCCCAGGGCGAATGCATGCTGGGCTCGCTGATCGGCGACGGCGGCGAGGTGGTGGGTATCCGCCTGCCGCCCGGCGTCGCCAACGAGATGACCAAGGCGATGCTGATGGCGGCACCGGCAGCGAGCGCCTGCTGAGGAGGCAAAAAAAA
Organism: uncultured Reyranella sp.; assembly: GCA_964422305.1. Lineage (GTDB taxonomy): Bacteria > Pseudomonadota > Alphaproteobacteria > Reyranellales > Reyranellaceae > Reyranella. The sequence goes on from CAYRBQ010000160.1 coordinate 7,693, forward strand.
AGGCGGCCCGCGAGGGCCGCCTCTTCCGTTGTCTCGTGTCGTCCAGCAGCTTACTGGATGACGATCTCGAC
>CAYRBQ010000161.1:0-3472 GCA_964422305.1 uncultured Reyranella sp.
GCCGGCCGCCAACATCAGCGTGGTCGGCCGCGGCGAGCAGGGCCTGCTCGTACAGACCGGCGACAACGTCCGCGAGCCGCAGAACCGCCGCGTCGAGATCGTGGTCCAATAAGGGTCCGGACCGCGAAAACCGGGATGGGAACGGCCGGGCATGTCCTGGCCGTTTCCTTTATGATGGCGACAGGAGGAAACCCGGCATGGCACGCTCCTTCGAGATCGCCCCGCTCGACGCCACCTTCGGCGCGGTCGTCACGGGCCTCAGGCTGACCGACATCGACGACGCCACGATGCGCGAGCTCTACGCCACCTGGCTGAAATACGCGCTGCTGATCTTCCCCGACCAGCACCTCAAGCGCGCCGAGCAGATCGCCTTCGCCAGGCGCTTCGGCCCGCTCGAGTTCGAGATGTTCGCCATCAGCAACGTCAAGTCCGACGGCTCGCTCAGGATCGAGAAGGACAATGACGACGTCATGAAGATCCTGAAGGGCAACATGGGCTGGCACGCCGACTCGACCTACATGCCGGTGCAGGCCAAGGGGGCGGTATTCAGCGCCGAGGAAGTGCCGACCGTGGGCGGCCAGACCGGCTTCGCCGACATGCGCGCGGCCTACGATGCGCTGGACGACGCGACGCGCGCCAAGGTCGAAAGCCTCTCGGCCTACCATTCGCTGCACTACAGCCAGGGCGTGGTCGGCCACGAGACCAAGAAGCCCGACGGCGAGTACAACGGCTACGGCCTGCACGACGGGCCGGTGCCGCTGCGGCCGCTGGTGAAAACGCATCCCGAGACCGGCGCCAAGTCGCTGCTGATCGGTCGGCACGCCCACAACATCCCGGGCATGGATCGCGAGGAGTCCCAGCGCTTCCTCAAGGAGCTGATCGACTTCGCCTGCCGGAAGCCGCGCATCTACCACCATCACTGGACTCCGGGCGACGCGGTGGTGTGGGACAATCGCTGCCTGCTGCACCAGGCGACGCCCTGGGACATGACCCAGCGGCGCATCATGTGGCACACCCGGCTGGCCGGCGATCCGGCGAGCGAATCGGCGCTTCCGACCGCCGCCTAGCGCGCGACACGCACGATACGATTCCCCGCGGACGCGACACAGCGTCGAGACACGGACGGCCCATACAGGCGGCGACGCAATCAGCCGCCCGGAGGAGGCCGCCATGACGCCGCAACAGATCAAGCTCGTGCAGTCGAGCTTCGCCAAGGTCGCCCCGATCGCCGACCTCGCGGCCGACCTGTTCTACAGCCGCCTGTTCGAGATCGCGCCGGACGTGCGCCGCATGTTCCCGGACGACCTGTCCGGCCAGAAGAAGAAGCTGATGGGCATGCTCGGCACCGCCGTGGCGGGCCTCAGCAAGCTCGACACGCTGGTGCCCGCCGTGCAGGCGCTCGGCCGCCGGCATGCCGGCTACGGCGTCACCGCCGGCCACTACGTGCCGGTCGGCGCGGCGCTGCTCTGGACGCTGGAGAAGGGCCTGGGCGATGCCTTCACGACCGAGACGCGCGAGGCCTGGGCGACCGCCTACCGCGTGCTCGCCGGCACCATGATGGACGCCGCCCGCGACGTGCCGCAGGCGGCGTAGACCGCGGCGGTGCGGTTTCGTTAGCGTGTCGCCCCGGAAGGCGAGGAGCGGCACATGAGCGGAAATCCCGTCACCGAGGAAGAAGCGCGGACGATCGTCCGCGAATGGGGCCGGCTGCACGACCTGCAGGCCGGCCTCTCGGCGTTCCTGCCCTTCATCGCGCGCGACGGCTTCTTCATGGAGTTCAACGGCAAGCGCTGGGAAGGCTACCAAGGCTTCGAGGCGCACCAGATCGTGAAGCGCCGCTTCTTCGACGAGCTGCACGACACCTACGAGGTCACGATCCGCCCCGGCAGCCCCGTGACGCACGCCTTCACGCGCTCGCGCTGGAATGCCCGCTACCGACCGGAAAACAGCCCGGTGAGCCGCGAGATCCGCACGCTGATCGAGCACGATTGGGAGTTCCGACGCGATGCCGCGACCGGCCGCGCATTGATGCAGGGCCACACCGTCACCAAGTTCGAGTACCTGCCCGGCTTCGCGCCCGACGACGGAGGCGAGCAGTACGACCCGCATCTGGGGAGCATCGCCCGCCCGAAGCCCGCCTGACGGCCACAGGAGAAAGGTCGATGAGCGGTACCGTTGATCTCGACATCCTCTCCCCGAAGTTCCACGCCGATCCCTTCCCGACCCTCGATCGCATGCGGGCCGAAGGCGCCACGCTGCCCATGCGGTTGCCGATCGTGGGGCGGACCTGGCTCGCGGTGACACACGAGGCCTGCACGGAGCTTCTCAAGGATCATCGGACCTTCGCCCGCGACCCGGCCAATGCCGGCAGCCGCACGCAGGCACGGATCCTCCGAGTCCTGCCGAGGACGCTGCGCCTCCTGGCGCTCAACATGCTGGGCTACGACGATCCGGAGCATCGGCGCCTGCGCGGTCTCGTCGACCAAGCGTTCCAGCGTCGGACCATCGAGACGATGCGGCCGATGATCACCGACATCGCCGACCGGCTGCTCGACAGGCTGCAGGGACGGTCCGAGGCGGACCTGCTCGCCGAGTTCTGCCGGGACCTGCCTCTCTCGGTCATCTCGGCGATGCTCGGCCTGCCGGAGGAGGACCACGACCGGTTCAGGACCTGGCTGGGCGGCCTGAAGGATACCGCGAACATCGGCGCGGTGATCCGCGCCCTGCCCGGCGTGATTCGTGTCGTGCGCTACCTTCGACGGGTCTCCCGGCCCGGTGGCGGCGCGCTGCCGGACGGGCTCGTCGCGGCCTTGCGCGACGCCACCACCGAGGGCCGGTCGCTCAGCGAGGACGAGCTCGTCTCGATGGTCTTCCTGCTGTTCGGCGCGGGACAGGAGACCACGACGCACCTGATCTCGGGCGGGATCCTCGCCCTGCTGCAGCACGAGGAGCAGCGGCGCCTGCTGCAGAGCGACCCTACGTTGATGCCCGGTTGCGTCGAGGAGTGCCTGCGCCACGTCTCGCCCGTCCAGATGACCAAGCCGCGCTTCGCCACCCGGGACATGACCTGGCAGGGAAGGTCGTTCCGGCGCGGCGACATGTTCGCGGCGTTTGTCGCGGCGGCGAATACCGATCCGGCACGATTCGAGGCGCCCGACCGGTTCGACATCACCCGCCATCCCAATCCGCACCTTTCGTTCGGTACGGGCGCGCACTTCTGTCTCGGCTTCCAGCTCGCCCGGGCAGAGACCGCGATCGCGCTCGAGCGCCTGCTCGCCCGGTTCCCGGACATGCGCCTCGCCGTGGACGGAAGCGAGATCGGATGGCGCAAGCGGCTCGGGATTCGCGCCCTGGTGCAACTGCCGGTTCGGCTCACCGCCTGAAACCAGAACGATCGGGGCCGCCTCCGGGACCGCCTCCGTCAGGCGAAGCTGAAGCCGTGATGGCGCAGCGGCAGGGAGCGGATGCGCTT
>CAYRBQ010000161.1:3482-7753 GCA_964422305.1 uncultured Reyranella sp.
AGCTGAAGCCCATGGTGCGGGCGTAGTAGTGGAGGCCGCCGTCCTGGACGATCAGCGACAGGGCGATATCGTCGTCGGCCACCCTGCCATCGGTCTTGGGTGCATTGCGATGGTCGTGGGCGACGCCGGCCGGCGTCAGCAGCGTCACGTGTTTCGTCCAGGGAAAACTCCGACCGCCGATGGTCGAGGCGCAGTGCGCCTCGCGCAGGGAGAGCACCAGGGCGGCGGCGTTGTGGCGATGCGGTCGCTGCCCCTCGCCGGGCCGCACGGCGTTCAAGGTCAGCGTCATCGCCGGCAGGCAGGTGCCCAGGCGCTCGGTACGCGCGCTCGCCATGAACAGGGCGCGCCCCGGCGTGTCGGGCGCCATCGGCCTCTCGTAGAGCGTGCGCAGCTCGCGAGCGATGTCGCCGGCGCGATAGTGCGTGGCGTCGATCGGCGCGCGTTCGCCGACCTCCGGCCGTACGCCGAGGAAGGCGAGCGCCGGCTCGTCGGTCGCCAGCCACAGCACGGCCTCTTCCTCCGCGAGCCAGGTCGACGCGATGCCGCCCGGCAGGGCGAGCATGTCACCCGCCTCCCAGGCCAGCGCCTGCCCGTCGCGCTCGAGCGTGCCGCGACCGCTCAGCACCGCCCAGATCTCGCCGCTCGCCGCGAGCGTGCAGGCAAGGCGCTCGCCGCGACGGATGCGGGCATAGCGCGCCAGCATGAAGGGCGTCGTGGCGGCGTGAACGCTGCCCAGCGCCGGCGACAGGTCGAGGGCGATGAAGCCGGTCGGCGTCCCGGCGGCGAACGCACGGGTCGCTTCGGCGACGAAAGCCCGGGGCTCGATCGTCGGCCGGGCGATGTTGAAACCCTGCTCGACAGGGACGTAGCGGGCGCGATCGGCAGGGATCGACACGATGGATGCTCCCTTCATAGCGCCATGAATCCGCCGTCGGTGCACAACACGTGCCCGACCACGAACGAGGCGGCGTCGGAGGCGAGCCAGGCCACCGCCTCGGCCACCTCCTCGGGCTGGCCCATGCGTCGCAACGGCAGGCCCGCGGCGACGGCCTTCATGTCCATGATCTTCGAGGCCAGCATCATGTCGGTGACGACGCGGCCGGGCGCCACGGCATTGATGCGCACGCCCCTCTCGGCATATTCCATCGCGGCCGAGCGCATCAGCGAGATCAGCGCGGCCTTGGACGCCGAGTAGAGAGCCAGGCCGGGATTGGGGTTGCGCAGGCCGCTCACGGAGGTGTTCACCACGATCGCGCCGCCGCCGCGTTCGGCCATGTGCCGGATCTGATGCTGCAGGGATAGGAAGACCGAGCGCACGTTGGTGTCGAAAACGCGGTCGTAGAGGCCAGCGTCCTGTTCGGCGAGCGGTGCGCGCGGCTCCTGATAGCCCGCATTGTTGAAGGCGATGTCGAGACGGCCATGGTCGGCGACGATCGTACGGTGCAATTTGGCGATCTCGTCCGGCCGGGTGACGTCGGCGGCGATGAACCGGGCCGTTCCACCGGCCGCCGCGATGGCCGCCACCGCCTTCTCGCCCTCGGCGCGGCGGCGGCCTGCGATCACCACTGTCGCGCCGCGCCGTGCGAAGGCGAGAGCGGTGGCCCGACCGATTCCGGTCGCACCGCCCGTGACGAGGGCGACCTTGTCGTCAAAGTCCCGCATCGGAGACCCGGGCGCGTTCGACGATGGCGCACTGGTCGAAGCCGGCCGGCAGGCTGCCGTAGGCCGCGCCGCCGTCGCCGCCGAGGCGCGTGGCGCAGTAGGCATCGGCCACGGCCGACGGCGAATGGCGGATCATGAGGCTGGCCTGCAGGGCGATCGCCATGCGCTCGGCGATGCGGCGCGCCCGCGCTTCCTGCTCCTCCGGCGCGGCGAGCTCGGCCTCGAGTCGCCCGATCAGACGGTCGAGATGCCTGTCGCCGCCCTTGGCCAGGCGCACCTCGTCGAGGAAAGCGGGCACGCTTTGCGGCGAGCGGCTGGCGGCGCGCAGCACGTCCAGGGCGATGACATTGCCGCTGCCCTCCCAGATGCCGTTCAGCGGCGCCTCGCGATAGAGCCGCGCCATCGGCCCCTCCTCGATGAAGCCGTTGCCGCCATGGCACTCGAGCGCCTCGTGAACCACGCCCACGGCGCGCTTGCAGTTGAAGTACTTCGCGACCGGCGTGCCGATGCGCACCAGCAGTGCCGCTGCGGGGTCGCCCGCCTGCTCGTCATCGACGGCGCGCGCAAGCCGGAAGGCGAGCTCGGTTGCCGCCTCGACCTCGAGGGCGAGGTCGGCGATCACGTTCTGCATCAGCGGCTGGTCGACCAGCCGGCGCTGGAAGGCGCGGCGCGCCGTGGTGTGATGGATCGCCTCGGACAGCGCGCGGCGCATCAGCCCCGCCGAGCCGATGGCAAAGTCGAGCCGCGTGAGATGCGTCATGGCGAGGGCCGCCTTGATGCCCTGCCCCTCGTCGCCGACCAGCCAGGCGAGCGCGCCGCGATATTCGATCTCGCCCGAGGCGTTCGACTTGTTGCCGCACTTGTCCTTCAGCCGCTGGATCAGCAGGCGGTTTCGCGAGCCGTCGGGCAGCCAGCCCGGAAGCAGGAAGCACGACAGGCCGCGATCGGTGCGCGCCAGGGTCACGAAGACGTCGCTGTGCGGGACCGAGAAGAACCACTTGTGGCCGTCGATCCGGTAGGCCTCGCCTGGCCCGCGCCGCGCACCGGCGGGACGGGCGGTCGCCGCCGTGGCGCGCAGGTCGGAGCCGGCCTGCTTCTCGGTCAGGGTCATGCCGACCGTGCCGCCGGTCTTGCGATGCATCGGCGCCGCAGTGGCGTCGTAGCGCGTCGAGAGGATGAACGGCTCCCAGGCCGCCGCGAGATCGGGCTGCAATCTCAGCGCCGGCACGGCCGAATAGGTCATGCCGAGGGGACAGCAGATGCCGCTTTCGCCCTGGTTCCACAGGTAGGAGAGCATGCCGCGCGCCACATGCGCCCGAGGCTTGCCCGCCGTCCACGACAGGGCGTGCGCGCCGTGGCCGATCGCGAGCGACATCAGCTCGTGCCAGGCGGGGTGGAAGGCGATCTCGTCGATGCGGTGGCCGAAGCGGTCGTGACTGCGGAGCTCGGGCGTGTATCGGTTGGCCTCGCGCGCCAGCTCGGCCACGCGTGCGCTCGCCACGGTGGCGCCGGTCTCCGAGAGTTGCGGCGTCGCCCACCCGATGCCCTCCCGTCCGGCGATCTCGACGAGCAGGCGGTCATCCGTGAAGGCGTTGTGGCCGACCAGCGGGCTCGCCTGGTTCGTCACCTCGTGCGTGGCATAGCCATCGGCCGGCAGGGACGGCAGACGGGCGAACGGCTCGACATCGATGTGGCTGGTCATGACCTGGCCTCCGTTCCGCCGGCCGCGATGCCGACGCTGGCGCGCAGGCAGAACCGGGTGATCTGCTCGACGAGATGGCGGTCGGCGCGCGGACCGGTGCCCTTGGCCGGCGCCAAGGGGCCGACCAGGGCCTCCATGAAGGCCCCGACAATGCAGGCCGCCGCCACCGCAGGATCGAGGCGGGGGAAGGCGCCGCGCATGATGCCCTCGCGCAGGATGCGCTCCAGGCAGCGCGCGAGCTGCGCACGATAGTCCAGGCGCACGGTCTCCACCTCGGGATCGACCGGCTCGGCGATCAATGCGTAAGCCAGTCGCCGGCCATTCAGCGCGCGGCTGGCGAAGGTGCGAATGGCCGCCTCCAGCTTCTCGACAGGCGAGCCATCGGCATCGGCCACCGCCTTCACGATCCCGACCTCGCGGGCCGAGACCGTGGCCACGATCTCGGCACACAGCTCCGCCTTGGACGACCAATGACGATAGACCGTGCCGGTGGCGACGCCGGCCTTGGCGGCGACGTTGTCGACCTGTGCCGCCGACCAGCCGCCGTCCGCCACGAGATCGCGCGCCGCCGCCAGGATGCGCGCGCGTTTGTCGGCCAACCGCTTGGCCGCGCCGTCCGTCTGCCTATAGACCACCCGCGACTCCAAGATATGAACTTCGGTTCATTTATAAAGAAATGAACTCCAGTTCATACCTTGAGTCAAGTGAGGTAGCGGAGGCCGGCTGGCGCTCAGGCAACGGAGTCAAGTCGTGGGAGGTGAAGCTGGAGTCTCGAGGGGCGGCGACTACGGACAATCCCAACCAGTCGCTCGGCGAGAGGCCGCCGATCCAATCCGCGTGCCGCAAAGTTGAGTGGTGCCCCGAGACGGAATCGAACCGCCGACCCCATCATTACGAATGACGTGCT
>CAYRBQ010000162.1:0-7751 GCA_964422305.1 uncultured Reyranella sp.
TGCAGTTCTCGTCCAAGGCGATCGATGCGCCGGCTGGCCGCAGCATCGTCGGATTGACGCGCAAGGGTGCGCCATTCGAGGGGATCGTGCGGCCCATGGGGCGCGATGCGGCGCTGATCCTGGTCGGCGGTGCGACGGCGCGTGCGCTGGAAGAGGAGGGTGGCCGTGCGGCGGCGGCCTTCGCGGTTTCGGCTCTGGCCGAGATCTTCGGCAACGAGCTGCGCGGCGTGCTCGGCAACTCCCAGGCGACGCGCTGGGGCAAGGATCCGTTCGCCCGCGGCTCATGGTCGGTGGCTCGGCCCGGCCATGCCGACAAGCGCAAGGTGCTGGCACAGCCGCACCATGATCGCGTGTTCTTTGCCGGCGAGGCGACCGACCCGGTCTGGGCGACGCGCGTGGGCGGCGCCTATGCGTCGGGCGTGCGTGCCGCGCGTGAGGCGCTGGCGGCGCTGGGTGGGCCGCGGCGCTGAAGGTCGGCGACGACCGACAGGATCGCCGCCAGCAGCAGCGCCGCCGCCGCGGCCAGCGACGGCGTGGAGAGGCTTCCGGTCGCGTCGTAGACGTAGCCGGCGAACGCCGGCCCCAGCAGGCCGCCGATGCTGAGCAGGAGAGGGCGATTTTTCATTGCAGGCGCGGCACTTTGGGCGCTTCCCGCAATTGACGCAAATGGCCCTCGTCCCTAGTTTGGCCGATCCATGTCCCAGATCGACCGTTCCCTCGCCGAGGCCGCGCGCGCGTGGCCGTTTGAAGAAGCCCGCAAGCTCGTCGCCCGCATCGGCGGCAAGACGCCGGCGAAAGGATACGTGCTGCTCGAGACGGGCTACGGGCCCTCCGGCCTGCCGCATATCGGCACGTTCGGCGAGGTCGTGCGCACGACCATGGTGCGCCAGGCGTTCCGGCGGCTGAGCGACGTGCCGGCGCGGCTGTTCTGCTTCTCCGACGACATGGACGGGCTGCGCAAGGTGCCGGACAACGTGCCGAACAAGGAGATGCTGGCGGCTCATCTCGGCAAGCCGCTGACCTCCGTCCCCGATCCATTCAGCAACGAGCATCCGAGCTTCGGCGCCGCCAACAACGCACGGCTGCGCGCCTTCCTCGATTCGTTCGGCTTCGAGTACGAGTTCCAGTCGGCGACCGATTGGTACAAGTCGGGCCGCTTCGACAAGATGCTGCTCGCCATGCTGCGCCACTATGACGAGGTGCAGGCGGTGATGCTGCCGACCTTGGGCGAGGAGCGGCGCGCGACCTACTCGATCTTCCTGCCGGTCTCGCCCAAGACCGGCCGCGTGCTGCAGGTGCCGCTGATCAAGGTCGATGCCGATGCCGGCACGATCGTCTATCGCGACGAGGACGGCTCGACGGTCGAGACGCCGGTGACCGGCGGCAACGTCAAGCTGCAGTGGAAGGCCGACTGGGCCGGCCGCTGGTATGCGCTCGATGTCGACTACGAGATGTACGGCAAGGATCTCATCCCCTCTGCCGAGCTCAGCGCGAAAATCGTGAGGATCCTGGGTGGCAAGCCGCCGGAGGGCTTTAACTACGAGCTCTTCCTCGACGAGGAGGGCAAGAAGATCTCCAAGTCCAAGGGCAACGGGCTCTCGGTCGAGGAGTGGCTGCGCTATGCGCCGCCGGAGTCGCTGGCGCTCTACATGCAGCAGCAGCCGCGACGCGCGAAGCGTCTCTACTTCGACGTGATCCCACGCGCCGTCGACGACTATCTCTCGGCAGTCGAGAAGATGCCGGCCGAGGAGCCGGCGAAGTCGCTGGAGAATCCGGCGTGGCACATCCATGACGGCAAGGCGCCCGCCAACTCGGCGGCCGGCGTCACCTTCGGCATGCTGCTGAACCTCGCGGGCGTCGCGCATACCGACGACAAGGACGTGCTCTGGCAGTACCTGCGCCGCTACGTGCCGGGCGCCACGCCGGAGAACGCGCCCTATCTCGACAAGCTGCTGCAGGGCGCCGTCGCCTACTACCAGGACTTCGTGAAGGCCTCGAAGAAGTTCCGCCTGCCCGCCGACAGGGAGCGTGCGGCGCTGCAGGACCTTGCCGAGACGCTGCGCAAGCTCTCCGACGATGCCACCGCCGAGGTGATCCAGGACGAGGTCTACGAGGCGGGCAAGCGGCACTTCGCCAAGGAAGAGCTGCGCCAGTGGTTCAAGACGCTCTACGAGGTGCTGCTGGGCAGCGAGCAGGGGCCGCGCATGGGCGCCTTCATCAAGCTCTACGGCCGCGACAACGTCGTGCGCCTGATCGAGCGGGCGCTGGCCGGCGAGGATCTCGGCAAGGCGGCCTGACATGCAGGACGGTGTCGTCTTCGACTATCTCAACCCGGACATCCCCGAGGGGCTGAAGCTTCTCGACGTGCCGCTGGCGCGCGCGACCTCAGAGTCGATGAAGGGCTATGGCGCCGTCGTTCACGATCCCAAGAAACATGAGATCGAGATCGTGCCGTGGCCGCTGCAGGGCTGGCGGCGACTCGACGCCGGCACCGGCAACGAAGGCGGCACGACCGAGGGCGTCTTCGCCTGCGAGTGGAGGGGCAACGAGCTGGTCGGCCGCAACGAGGCGGTGGGCGGGCACTATGTCATCGGCTTCCGCGACCTGCCGGAGACGGCGAGGTCCGGGGTGAAGCTGTCCGGCGGTCGCGTGCTCCTGTGGCACTGCAACTACCATCCCGACGGCGGCCAGCTCTTCTTCCCGCTCGACGGCAAGCCGTTCGTCGTGCCGGCGGCGCTGCCGGGCGACGATCTCAGGCCCGACTCGTTCAAGGCCTTCTGGTCGGACGGCAGCTTTGGCATCTACATCAACCCCGGCATCTGGCACGAGGGCGTGTTCCCGGTGGAGGAGAGCGGCCGCTTCTTCGACAAGCAGGGCAAGGTCCATGCGCGCGTGAGCTGCGACCTCGCGCGCGAGTTCGGCGTGCTGCTCAACGTGCCGCTGCCTAAGGCCTGAAGCCTGCCGCCGCCTTGAAGACGCTCGAGAGCGATGCGATTGCCTCGGGCCGGTCGAGCACTGCAGCATCCTGCGCGATCATCTCCCACACCGCGCCTTCGACAGCGGCGAGTGCAACAGCAAGTGTTGCGGAATCGGACACGGCGGCACCGGCGGCAGCGAACTTGGCCTGCAGTGCCGGCACGAAGGTGCGCGCCTCCTCGATGATCGCTTGCCGGCCTTGCACTTCGGGCAGGGCGTCGCGCAGCGCGAGCGAGACATCGAGTCCCTTGCGCTTCTCGATCACGAAGGCAGAGATCGCGCGGTGGACCGCGTCGTCGGGCGTCGCCACGCCGGTCAGGTCCACGGCCAGGACCGCCGACAGGTAGGTGCGGGTGCGCCGGCGGACGATCTCGACGGCGATGGCGTTGCGGTTCGGGAAGTACTGATAGAGCGAGCCGACCGAGACGCCGGCCAGTGCCGCGATCCGCGTGGTCGTGCAGGCAGCCCATCCGTCCTGGCGCAAAATGCGAATGGTCGCCTCGACGATGGCGTCGACCGTCACGGTCGAGCGCGTCTGCGTGGGCTTCTTGCGCGGTTTCAGGGTGGTCGGCACGGCGTCGACTCCGATGCGAATGGACGGTGAGGGCACCGGTTTCCATTTTCGATGGACATCAGCCGGAGTCAAAGCAGTGTCCCACATCCATCTCGTCACCGGAGCCACTTCCGGCCTCGGCCTCGCACTCGCGCGGCTCCTGCTGGCCGATCCGTCGGCCCGCCTGATCGTCGGTGCCCGGCGACCGGCCGAGGCGGTGGCGCTCCGCAGTCTCGCCGACGAAGGTCGGCTCGAGATCCTGCCGCTCGATCTCGCATCGCTGGCCTCGACCCGCGCCTTCGCCCGGTCGGTCAAGTCGTGGCTCGGCAGGCAACGGCTCTCCTCGCTCGCGGCCAATGCGGGTCTGCAGATCGTGCGGGAAACGCGGATGACGGTCGACGGCTACGAAGAGACGTTCCAGGCGAATTGGCTCTCGCACGCGGTGTTGTTCGACGGGCTGAGCCCATGCCTCGCGCCCGGCGCGCCGGTCGTCATCACCGCGAGCGGCACGCACGATCCGGCCGATGCCGGCGCCCGCCGGTTCGGCTTCAGGGGCGGCATCTACCCCGGCATCGACCGGGTGGCGCGGGGCGATCTCGACGGCAAAGCCTCGCAGAAGCAGCAGGGCATGGATCGCTACGCGACCTCCAAGCTCGTCGCGATCCTGCACGTCTACGCCCTGGCACGCGGTGCGTCGGCCGGCGGCCCGCGCTGGTTCGCCTTCGATCCTGGGCTGATGCCGGGCACCGGCCTGGCGCGTGGCCGCTCCGCCATCGAGCGCTGGGGCTGGTCGACGATCCTGCCGGTGCTGGCGCGGGCGATCCCGGGCGCCAGCACGCCACGCCGGTCCGCCGAGACATATGCGCGGCTGCTGACGGGCCGGCTGTTCCCGGGCGACAGCGGCGTCCATCTCGATTTCTCGGGCGAGCGGACGGCGAGCTCGACCGATTCCCATCGGGTCGACTGGCAGGAGGAAGTCGCCGCGTTCGCCCGGAAGCTCGCCGGATAGCCTCGTCCTGAAGATTTCGCTTGCCACTTAACATTCTAAGGAATATATCTATATTCCATAGAATGTTTATGGAGGAATCCATGGCTCTTTCACGCACGACTTTCCTGCGGGTGCTGGGCGGCGGCGTCGTGGCCGCGGCGGGAGCGGCACTCGCGATCCCCCGTCTGGATGCCATGCCCGCCTCGGCCATCGAGGGATGGTCGGGTCCGCATCCCTTGGAAACCGATCCGCGACGGCGCGCGCTCGCCTGGGCGCTGCTCGCGCCCAATCCGCACAATCTGCAATCCTGGGCGGTCGACCTTTCACAGCCCGGCACCATCCTGCTCCATGTCGACGCCAGGCGTTTGCTGCCCGAGACCGATCCGCTGTCGCGGCAGATCCTGATCGGTCACGGCTGCTTCCTCGAGATCCTGGCGATGGCCGCCGCCTCGGAGGGCTGGCGCGCCGACGTCACGCTCTTTCCCGACGGTGAGTGGTCATTGGAGCGGCCCGTCGCGCGCATCGCCTTTGTGAGGCAGCCCGGCATCGCGGTCGATCCGCTGTTCGCCGAGGTGCCGCGTCGCCGCACCGCGAAGGCGAAGTTCGAGGGGCGGCCGCTCGATGCCGCCCATCGGGCCGCGCTGCTGGCGAGCCACGCCTCGGTCGCGGTGCCGCTCTCGATCGCCGACGAGGCGGCGAAGGTCGATCGGCTGCGGGCGCTCGCCGTGGCGGGCTCGGAGGTCGAGATGAACACCCACCGCACCCACAAGGAGAGCATCGACGTCGTGCGCATCGGCGCTGCCGAGATCGCCGCCCACCGCGACGGCATCTCGCTCAAGGGGCCGATGATCTGGGCGCTGCGGCAGACCGGGCAGATGACGGCGGAGAAGGCGATGACGCCCGGTACGCTTGCCTGGGACGGCGGCCGCGACTACGTGATGGCGGGCTACGCGAGCGCACAGGCCTTCGGCTGGATCGCGAGTGCCGACAATGTACGCGCCACCCAGATCGCCGTCGGTCGCGCCTTCGTGCGCCTGCAGCTCAAGGCGACGGCGCTGGGCGTGGCGCTGCAACCGCACAGTCAGACCCTGCAGGAGTATCCGGAAATGGCCGGGCTGCGCGCGGCCATGCACAAGGAAACCGGTGTGGCCGACGGCGCCACGCTGCAGATGTTCTTCCGGCTGGGCTATGCTGCCGATCCCGGCCCGTCGCCGCGACGGGCACTCTCGAGCTTCCTGGCCGCATGACCGAGACGCCGCTTGCCTTCCGCATCGTCAACTGGGTGGGCATCATCAATCAGCTCACCACGACCGAGGGCAACCGGCTCCTGAAGCCGATCGGCCTCGCATTGCCGCTCTTCGTCATGCTGAACCACTTCAGTCATCGGCCCGAGGAGGCGAGGACCGTGACCTCGATCGCCCGCGCGCTGCAGCAGCCGCAGCCCGGCGTCACCAAGACGGTGCAAAAGCTGGTGGCGCTGGGTTTCCTGCGCGAGCGCAGCAATGGCGCCGACGGCCGCTCCAAGCTGCTGGCCCTCACCCCCGCCGGCCTCGCCAAGCATCGTGCTGCAGTGGCGGCGCTGACGCCGTGGACGGAACGTGCCTTCGCGGGCTGGTCGGAGAAGGATCAGCGCGCGCTGTTTGCCATGCTCGACCGTCTCAAGGTCTGGTTCGACCGGGATCGCGACCTGCCGCCACGGTGACGGCGCCGACATAGGCGACGACCATCCGCACCACCTCGTCTTCGAAGGCCTGGCCCCGCAAGAAGGGCTGCTCCTCGAGCACAGCCGCGCGGATCGTGCCCATCAGGCTGCGCGACAGCACGAATACCTGCTCGCGCGTGAGCGGCCCCAGCAGCGAGTCGGGGCCGCGGCCGACCTCCTCGCCGGCGCGGCCGATGAAGGCGGCGATCGGCGCCATCATCTCGATGCCGAGCCCCTGCGCGAGGATGGCCTGCAGTACTGCCTTGCGGGCGCGCTGGCGGCCGCGGAAGGCATGGACCATGGCCCGCACCATGGCGCGCACGCGGCCCTCGATTGACGGGTCGGCCTCGCCGCGCATGGCCGAGCCGACATTCTCCAGCGCTCGCGCCATCTCCTGGCGGGCAAGCGCCAAGAGGAGTGCATTCTTGTCGGAGAAGTACTGGTAGAGCGTGCCGATCGAGACGCCGGCGCGCTCGGCCACGGCGTTGGTGGTGAAGGCGGCGAGGCCGCCCGCCTCGAGAAGCTGAGCCGCCGCCTCGAGGATCGCCGACACGGTCTCGGCCGAGCGCGCCTGCCGCGGCGTTCGGCGTTTCTTTTCAACGGCTTGGCGGCGACGGGCCATGGCGGCGCTCCGGCGGGGAAGGCGAGTATGAGAATATGAGCATTATTCATATTCTGCGACAAAGCCAAGGAGGTCGCCATGCACGAACTCGCCCTGCTCTACATGCTCATCCTGCCCGTCGTGGTCGGCGCTGCGCTGGTCGAGGGCATCTGGCTCGCCCGCACGCGCGCCGAACGCTACGATTGGAAGTCGTGGGCCTGCTCCATCGCCGACCTCGGCGGCCGGCGCCTGCTGGCGCTCATCCCCTATACGCTCGCGGCCCCCTGGCTCGACTGGATGTGGCAGCACCGGCTGCTCACCCAGTCGCTCGACTCGGTCGGCTCGGTGCTGCTGCTCTTCGTCGGGCTCGAGTTCTTCTATTACTGGTACCACCGCACCAGCCACACCGCGCGCTGGTTCTGGAATGCGCACTCGGTCCACCACTCGCCCAACCAGTTCAACCTGGCGGCCGCCTATCGCCTGGGCTGGCTCGGCCGCTTCACCGGCACGTCGCTCTTCTTCACGCCGCTGGTGCTGCTGGGCTTCACGCCGACCGAGGTGCTGACGGCGCTGTTCCTGAACCTGCTCTACCAGTTCTGGCTGCACGCCGACTGGATCCCCAAGCTGGGCTGGCTCGAGTACGTGCTCAACACGCCGTCGAGCCATCGCGTCCATCACGCCCGCAATGCGCAGTATCTCGATGCCAATTTCGGCGGCGTGCTGATCGTGTTCGACCGCCTGTTCGGCACCTATGTCGAGGAACGCGAGGAAGTGCCGTGCGATTTCGGGCTGGTCGCGCCCGAGGTTTCGTCTCGCTATCCGATCACGCTCAATGTCATGCCGTGGGTCGGCCTGTTCAAGGACCTCCGCTCGGCGCGCTCGTTCCGCGAAGTGTGGATGTATCTCTTTGGCCCGCCGGGCTGGCGGCCGG
>CAYRBQ010000163.1:0-7728 GCA_964422305.1 uncultured Reyranella sp.
TCCAGCCCGAAAGGTTAGGAGACTCGTGCGGTCGGTTGGGTCCGCCGTCGTGGTGGTTGACGCCGGCAGTCAGGACTCCGGCCATGATAGTCTTTTTCCTAGCATATTCCTGCTGAACCTGCAAGTGCCCCCTGGGATAATATCGTCGCATGACGACGCTCGACGCCTTCCGTGCGAGTGCTGCAAGCACTGCCAGCAACACCGAGCCGCCGGCCGGCGCAACGCCTGCGCTGCAGGCACTGTGGTGGCTGCAGCGCGGCGACTGGGCGCGCGCGCACGAATGCGTGCAGGCCCATGAAGGCGAGCGCGACTGCGACAGCGTGCATGCCCATCTGCACCGCGAGGAGGGCGACCTCGCCAACGCGGGGTACTGGTATCGTCGCGCCGGACGGGCGATGCCCGAGGGGCAGACGCTCGAGCAGGAGTGGACGGCGCTGGCGACGGAGCTGCTGGCGCGCCCCTAGCGACGAGCGACATGTCTCGCCGTTACTCGCGGCTCCTGTGCCTGTTCTTCTATGTCGTGGGCTTCTTGCTAGTGGCCATCCCTCGGTTGTCACCTTCGAGCAGGTGGCAGAGGTCGGATTTTCAAAGCTTTCCTCGTTAGTCGGATGACAGGAGGGCGTCCGCCAGCTGCGCAGAGCTACGCGCCGTCCAACGGCCTGTTACCAGGAACGGCGCGCCGGCTACCTCGCCCTCCCAGCGCAGCCGGTAGGCCATCGCGTCGGCCGGCAACACCCGCTCGTCATCGGGCAGCACCACCCACCGGCCGAGGCGCCAGTTGCCGTTCACGCCGGTCGTGTACTCGACAAAGGGAAACGAGCCGTCGTCCTTTGCGGTGACGGGAAGCCTGAAACCCTTGGGGAACTCGTAGACCCGCGTATCGCGCGGACCGCCAGCGGCCTCGATTACCGCCTCGCGCATGATCGGATAGATTTTTTCCCGGATCTCGAAGATCTGTGCGATCTCGCGCCAGACGCCGGGCGGCACCCGCGACTTGCCTTTGGCCATTGCATCGACAGAATCCGTCGTCAGCCGGAGCAGCCTCGCCAGCTGTTCCTTCCAGGAAGGATCGCCGCCGCACAGGGCGACGCCGCATCGCATGAAGAGGTCCGGCGTCGAGCCGTTCACGCGCAGGTGCTTGGGAACAGGAAAATTGTCGTGAGTCGACATCGTGTAGGACCTCCTTCGTCCTAGGTTCGCTAAATGGGGCCATCCCCACCGCAATTCGAACTTTACGGCCGAGCGGCATTCCCTTCAAGAACAGGAACTCGGATACCCACCGCAGCGGCGGAACTGCTGGCACGCCCCTAGCGGTCTGGCACCGCGCAGCGATGCGGCGGCATCACCCGACTGATCCGGATCCCCTGTCATGGCGTAACGACGCCATGACCCGCATTCTCGCCCGCGTTTTCGCATTCATCCTGCTCGGTTCCGGCGTGTTCGGTGTTGGCGTGGCGCACGCCCAGCCCAGTTCCATCGGCAGCGAGCCTTCGGGTCCACCGCCCCGGGACTGGACGTTCGACATCGGGCCGGGCGTCGTCATGGCGCCCTGGTTCGAGGGCGGCGCCTATTATCGCGTGCTGCCGATCCCCAACCTCGACCTGCGCTACCAGCGCGACAAGGTCTTCATCTCGGCGCGCGACGGTGTGGGCGCCACCCTGTTCGACGCCGCGGGCTTCAAGGCCGGCCCGATCCTGCGCTACCGCTTCCCGCGCAACGAATGGGATGGACCCGGCCTCTACGGCACGGGCAGCGTGCCCTTCACGGTCGAGGGCGGCGGCTTCCTGCGCTACGACCAGCCGTGGTTCGCCGCCAAGATCGAGCTGCGCCGCGGCCTCGGCGGCAGCAACGGCCTGATCTTTGACGCGCTGGTCGACGGCAAGCTGCGCCTCAGCGACAGCGTGTTCCTCTCCGGCGGACCGCGCCTCTCCGTCACCGACGCGACCTTTAACCAGGCCTATTTCGGCATCAACGCCGGCCAGTCGTTCAACTCGGGCTATGCGCAATACTATCCCGGCGCCGGCCTGCGCAGCGTCGGCCTCGGCACCAGCGCGCTATGGCGGATCCACGACAAACTGAGCCTGGTGGCGTTCGGCGCGTACAACTATCTCGCCGACATCCCCGCCGCCTCGCCGCTGGTGCAGGGCCCCGCCGGCTCGCGCAACCAGTTCGTGATCGGCTCGGCCCTCACCTGGCGGTTCAGCTGGTGAATCCGATGCAGCCTCCCGGCCGGTGCGCGTTGAACCCTTCATGGACATCGACACCATGGTCGGCACGGCCGCAGCGATCCTGACCACCGCCTCGAACATCCCGCAGCTCAAGAAGTGCTGGCAGACCGGATCGGCCGGCGATCTCTCGCTGAAGATGTTGATCACCCTGGCGAGCGGCGTCGCGCTCTGGATCGGCTACGGCGTGCTGAAGGACGATCTCGTCATCATCTGCGCCAACGTCGTGAGCCTGGCGCTCGTGCTTGCCATCCTGGGCTTCAGGCTGCGCGACCGGGAGCCCTCGCAACCCTCGCAACAACGCAATGGCTGACGAGCACACGGACAAGCGCGCCAGGCCGCGGCCTCCGTGGCGCCGCACGCTGTCGGCGACCTCGCGGCGGCGCGGCCGGCAGACGCTGACGCAAGAGGAGAAGGAGCGCGCACGGGAACGCGCGGCCCGTGCCGGACGCCGCTATCCCAACCTCGTCGACAACATGTGGGTGGTGAGCCAGCGACGGAAGGCACCGCCGGAGTCGTGAAGCTCCAGCGCGCCACACCAATTAACGCTCTCGGACCTGTCGCCCACCGGCTGCGCTATGCGCAGCTCCACAGGTGCGGCGAGCCGCTGATCACGACCTGCCGGCCTTTGGCAGTGACTGAGGGTCGATCGGCCTCGACGGTCACCAGATCCGACTGCAGGAGCTGGCGCAATGCGGCGTCATGGATGCGTCGCCGGTCGGGCCGGGGCGCCATCAGCGCCTTCAGGGTTTCCCACTCGAAGGGGCCGAGCGAATCGGCGATCTCTGTGGTCTGTCGCATGGCCGGCATTCAACACCCGTTCGGATTCCAGGAGCGTGAGCGTCGCGTGACATCTCGATGAAACCCGACCGGTCTCCGATCACGCCTTCGCGATGCCCGCGCGCCGCCTGCAACGCAGACGAGGCCCTGACGTTGCAGCGTCAGGAGAGGAGATGCGTCATGCTCGGTTTGATGGTGGTGTTGACGATCTTTGCGGGGCAGGTTTTCGCCCGGCGTAGACGCGGCGACCAGACTTTCTAGCTGACTACCTCGCCCGATCCGACGGCAGCTTGTCCGCGGTCTTGAGCATCAGCCGCTCGACCCTTCCGCCTTTCACGAGATGCGTGTCGAGGACCTCGTCGATGTCCTCTTTCGTCGGCACCGTGTACCAGACGCCTTCCGGGTAGATCACCAGGGTCGGCCCCAGCTCGCAGCGGTCGAGGCAACCCGCGTTGTTGATGCGGACGTTCTTGAGGCCGAGCGCCTTGGCCTTGCTCTTCATGTGGTCGCGCAGCGCCTCGCCGCCCTTCTCGGCGCAGCAGCCGCGCGGATGGCCGGCCGGTCGCCGGTTGGTGCAGCAGAAGACGTGGGCTTCGTAGTAGGGCGCGGGATCGGCGGGCTTGGAACGCTGGCTCATCCTGGTCGCTAGCCCTTCTTGCCGCTGCCGGAGCCCGTGGCGATGCTGGCGAGCTGGTTCCAGAACGCCTGCTGCATCTGCTGCATCTGCTCGACGCCCTGCATCGAGGCGGGCAGCCATGTCTTGAAGACCTGCTCGGGGTTCATCGAGTTGAGGCTCGACTTCAGGCGCTCCTCGATCTCGCCCATGATGCGGTCCTGCATCGGCTTGATGTCGGGCAGGCCGAAGAAGGCGCGGGCCTCCTCGGGCGTGCAGCTCACTTCGACGTTCACTTTCATGGCGTTCTCCGCGAATTCCGCCCGGACCATAGCATGCTATGACCCCGGCATGACGACCCCTCCTCTTCCCGCCTGGCTCGCCCGGAACCCGCGGTCCGACCGTGCCCAGAAATTCGCACGCGAGCAGCAGCGCGTGATCAATCCCAACGGGATTCCCGAGCTGACCGCGTCCCTGACCAAGTGCCCGGCGCACAGGACGACGCCGCTGTTCGAGCTGCCGGCGCTGGCCAAGCGGCTGGGCGTGGGCGAGATCCGCATCAAGGACGAGAGCCAGCGGTTCGGCTTCGGCGCCTTCAAGGCGCTGGGCGGCGTGCTGGCCGTCTACAACGAGCTCTCGGGCGCGATCGGCGAGGCCTATCATTCCCAGGCCGACTTCGAGCAGGTGATGAAGGGCCAGGACCGCGAGATCACCGGCCGCTACGTCTTCTCGACCGCGAGCTCGGGCAACCACGGCCGCTCGGTCGCGGCGGGGGCGAAGCTGTTCGGCAACCGCTGCGTGGTGTTCCTGCCGAAGTTCACCAGCGCCGACAAGGAAGCGGCGATCCGCGCGCGCGGCGCCGAGGTGGTGCGCGTCGACGGCGACTACGACACCGCGGTCGCCGAGTGCAAGCGCCAGTCCGCGGCGAACGGCTGGACGATCATCCAGGACACGTCGTGGGAGGGCTACGAGCGCCCGCCGGTCAGCATCATGCGCGGCTACGCCGTGCTGGTGCACGAGATCGCCGAGCAGTGGAGGAAGGCGCCCACGCACGTCTTCGTGCAGGCGGGCGTCGGCGGGCTGGCGGCCTCGACGATCGGCTATCTCTGGGCGATCTGCGACAGGCGCCCGCTCTCCGTCGTCGTGGAGCCCAGGAGCGCGGACTGCTGGTTCCAGAGCAACCTCGCGGGCAAGCCGGCGCCGGCGAGCGGCGATGCGAACACGTCGATGGGCGGGCTCGCCTGCCGCGAGATCTCGCCCGTCTGCTGGCCGGTGATCGGCGAGGGCGCGGACTGGTTCATGACCATCGAGGAGGAGGACGTGCTGCCGGCGCGCCGCCTGCTCGCCCATCCGCTGGAGGGCGATCCCGCCGTGACGTCCGGTCCTTCGGGCAGCGCCGGCCTTGCGGGCCTGGTGCGCGTCTGCACCGACGAGGCCGCCTTCAAGGCGCTGGGCCTCGACGGCAAGAGCCGCGTGCTGCTGATCAACAGCGAAGGCGATCTCGGCGAGCCGCTGCCGGACTAGACTCCGTTCGCGGCGGTGCGGTTTACCGCCCCGGCCCCTCCGCGCTATAGACCGTGCCGGGAGGGTCGATGGCAGGGCGTTCGTACGGCATTCGAACCGTTCTGTTCGCGATCGTCGCCGCGTCGATCGTCCCCGCACTCGCTTTCTCCGCCTACCTGCTGTGGCGCTTCGGCGAAAGCGAGCGCGCGCGAGCCGCGCTTTTCCTGCAGAGCCAGGCCCAGGGCGTCGCCGGCGACATCGATGCCGAGTTCACGCGGACGCTGGCCCTGCTCGAGGCGCTGGCCGCGGTGCCGGCGGTGCGATCGGGCGTGCCGCGGCGGATCGAAACGTCGATGCGCGACGTGACCGAGAGCACGGGCCGCCGCCTGATCCTCGCCACCGCCGACGGCGCTGTCCTGTTCGATACACGACCGACGGGCGGCCTCGCCCCGCCGATCCCGCCGGAGGTGTTCCACGGCAAGCCGGGCATCTCCGACGTGGCGGCGCGCGGCGGGGTCCCGCTCGCCGTGGTGGCGGTGCCGGTCGAGGCGGCCGGCGCAAGGCTGGCGCTCGCCACCACCCTGGCGGTCGAGGACTTCCTGCGCGTGATCCAGGCCTCGGGCACGCCGGCGGACTGGATCGTGTCGATCGTCGACCGCAACGGCGTACACCTGGCACGGTCGCACCGCGCGAACGAGTTCGCCGGCCGTCCGCTCGTCGCGGCTTTGACCGAGCGGATCCGGAAGGGCGAGTACGGACCGGTGGAAACCGTCTCGCTGGAGGGCATCCCGCTGATCTCGACGGTGACGCCGGCGACGGCCAGCGGGTGGCACGCCGCGCTCGGCCTGCCGCGGTCGGTGCTCGAAGAACCGGCGCGCGCCAACATGCAGCAGCTCGCGCTGGCGGGGCTGGTCCTGGCCGGGCTGACGGCGGTGGCGGTGCTCCTGCTGGGACGCCGCTTCGACGGCGCCTTTCGTGCGCTGATGGGCGCGGCGCGAGATCTCGGGGCTGGCCGGCCGGTGGCGCCGCCGGCGGTGCGCATCAAGGAGATGCATTCGATCGGCGAGGAGATCGCGACCGCCTCGCGGCGGCTGGCGCAGCGCGCGGCCGAGGTCGAGGAGGCGCGGCGCGACCTCGAGCGCAAGGTGGAGGAGCGCACGTCGGAGCTGGTCGCCGAGATGAAGCGGCGCGAAGCCAGCGAACGTCAGATGCAGCAGATCCAGAAGATCGACTCGGTGGGCCGGCTGACCGGCGGCATCGCGCACGACTTCAACAACATGCTGGCGATCGTGCTGGGCAGCCTCGAGCTGGCCGAGAAGCGGCTGGCGCGCGGCGATGCCGGGATCGCCCGCTATCTCGAGAACGCGCAGGCCGGCGCGCAGCGTGCAGCGGCCCTGACGCGGCGCCTGCTCGCCTTCTCGCGCCAGCAGGCGCTCGAGCCGCAGGTCGTGGACTGCAACAGGCTGGTCTCCGAGACCTCGGAGCTGCTGCGGCGCACGATCCCGGAGAACATCGCCATCGAGACCGTGCTGGCGGGCGGGCTGTGGCGAACGCACATCGATCCCGGCCAGCTGGAGAACGCGCTGGTCAACCTCGCGAGCAATGCGCGCGACGCGATGCCCGACGGCGGCCGGATGACCATCGAGACCGCCAACGCCCATATCGACGACGCCTACGCCGCCCTCCATCCCGATGCGCGGCCCGGCCAGTACGTCCTGATCGCGGTGACCGACACCGGCGAGGGCATGGACCCGTCGATCCTGGAGCGCGCCTTCGAGCCGTTCGTCACCACCAAGCCGGTCGGGCAGGGAACCGGGCTGGGGCTGAGCCAGGTGCACGGCTTCATCCGGCAATCGGGCGGCCATGTCAGGCTCTACAGCGAGCCCGGCCACGGCGTGTCGGTGAAGCTCTACCTGCCGCGCTGGTTCGGCGCCGACGAGCCGGCCTCCGCCGGGCCCGCCGCGGCGGCGCCGGAACGGCCGTCTGCGGACGAGCTGATCCTGGTGGTCGAGGACGAGGCGAATGTCCGCCTGACCACGGTCGAGATGCTGGAGACGCTGGGTTATCGCGTGCAGAGCGCGGCCTCGGGCGAGGAGGCGCTCGAGCTCCTGCCGAAGCTGGACGAGCTCGCGCTGCTGATGACCGACATCGTGATGCCCGGCATCAACGGTCGCCAGCTCGCCGAGCGGGCGACGGCGACGCGGCCCGGCCTCAAGGTGCTCTTCACGACGGGCTATACGCGCAACGCCGTGGTGCACAACGGCATCGTCGATCCAGGCGTGCAGCTCATCGCCAAGCCGTTCACGCTCGACGCCCTGTCGCAGAAGGTGGCGCAGCTGCTGCGACCGGCTGCGGGCTGAGGGGCCGCTGATCAACAGCGAGGGCGATCTCGGCGAGCCGCTGTCCCCCTCCGCCCCGTATGACGGGGCACCTCCCCCGCTTCGCGGGGGAGGAGAAGATCATGACCTCCCCCATCACATGGGGGAGGTGCCCTCGTCATCGAGGGCGGAGGGGGTGTACGGTGCGGGCCGACCCGATTTGGTGGAGTACCCCGTGCAGCTTCAGCTCAAGACCTGGACGTTCGTCGAGGACTATCTCAAGACCAAG
>CAYRBQ010000164.1:0-7692 GCA_964422305.1 uncultured Reyranella sp.
CGATGTCGGCCAAGCTCGCCGGCGAGGATCTCTCGGGCGTGCGCATCGGCTACATCGAGCTGATGGCCAATCCGCGCCTCGCGGCCGACGTGCGCGCCAACACGCTGCTGGCACTCGACGCCTGGCGCGACATGGGTGCGGAGGTCGAGCAGGTCACCGACAGGATCGACTGGATCGAGTACGAGGGCCGCGTGCTCTACCAGGCGGGCTTCCATGTGACCTGCGCGCAGTACCTGCCCAAGTGGCAGAACCAGATGGACCCGGTGACACTGGCCTTCATGCAGCGTGGCGAGAAGTTCACCCTCGCCGACTTCCGCAACGCGCAGTTCGCGCGCACCGTCCTGTTCCGCACGATCCAGTCGCTGTTCGAGCGCTACGACTTCCTGGTGAGCCCGACCAACGCGCGCACCGCGCTCGACGTGACGCACGACGCGGCCAACGACGAGGTCGTGATCGACGGCGTGAAATGCGGCATCACCCGGCAGGGTTGGACGTCGTACCAGTACCCGTTCAACCTGACCGGCCACCCGGCGATGGCCGTGCCGTCGGGCTTCGGCACGGACGGGCTCCCGACCTCGGTGCAGATCATCGGCAAGTGGGCGAGCGAGACCGACGTGCTGCGGCTGGGCGCGCTGCTCGAGCAGGCGCGGCCCTGGGCCCAGCACCGGCCGCCGGCCTGACAATTCTACATCTGCGGCGTGGTGCACCGGCGCTTTCCTGCCCTCGGCGGGGATGCTAGCGTCCGCGCCTCATTCGGGAGGGATGGCCGCGTCGGCCTCTTCACCGGAAACGCCATGGCTGGGAGGCACTGATGAAGTTCGCGACGATTCTCGGGGTGACGGCTGCGCTGGTGGTGGGTGGTAGCGGTATCGCCGCGGCCCAGGCGCCGGCCAATCTCGACACCAAGAAGTTCAACGTGGTCGGCACGTGGAATTTCCTCAACATCAACAAGCAGGTCGAGGCGCCGTTCTGGAACGAGCAGCTCGGCAAGGATTCGGGCGGCAAGCTCACCGGCAACATCAAGTCGATCACCGAGCTCAACCTCAAGGGCACCGAGGTCCTGCGCCTCCTGAAGACCGGCATCTACGACGTGGCGCACGCGCTGCCGATCTACGTCGACGACGGCGCCGCGGTGTTCGAGGCGTCCGACCTGTCGGGCGCGGCGTCCAGCATCGCGCAGCAGCGCGAGATCCTGAACGCCTGGATGCCCGAGATGCAGAAGGTCATGCGCGACAAGTTCGGCGCGCAGATCGTCGGCACCTTCGCCTTCCCGCAGCAGGTCTTCTTCTGCCGCGACGAGATCTCGAGCCTCGCCGACCTCAAGGGCAAGAAGGTCCGCGTGCAGGGCGTCTCGCAGTCGGACCTGGTGAAGGCGCTGGGCGGCTCCGCGGTGACCATTCCCTTCGGCGAGGTCGTGCCGGCGCTCGAGAAGGGCGTGGTCGATTGCGGCATCACCGGCACCTTGCCGGGATACCAGGCCAAGTGGCCGGAGGTCGTGAAGACCGTCGTCGACGTGTCGCTCGGCTACACGGCGGGCTTCGTCGCGGTGAACCTCAACGCCTGGAACAAGCTCTCCAAGCCCACCCAGGAGTTCATGATGGCCGAGTTCAAGAAGCTCGAGAACGCCTCCTGGGCGAGCGTCGAGAAGGACACCAAGGAAGGCATCGCCTGCAACACCGGCAACGGTGCGTGCTCGGTCGGCACGCCGGCGAAGCTCAAGCTGGTGACGCCGTCGGATGCCGATCGCGCCGCCGTCAAGAAGGCCCTCAACGACACCGTGCTGCCGGAGTGGGCCAAGCGCTGCGGCGCGGAGTGCGCCGCCAAGTGGACCGAGATGGTCGGCAAGAAGTACGGCCTCACGGCCAAGGCGAACTGATCGGGTCAGTCGACCAGGACTGGCGGGTCCGCATGGATCGTCTGTGGCGCGGCGTGTCGGTCGCCGCCCTCTGGGGCGCGTGGGCCGGCGGCGCCATGATCCTGGTCGCGGCCGTGGTGGTGACCGCGGAAGTGATCAGCCGCAAGCTCCTGTCCTTCGCCTTCTCGGGTTCCGACGAGATCGCGGCCTACCTCTTCGCCGTGGGAACGTCGTGGTCGATGGCGCACGTTCTGGTGACGCGCGGGCATGTGCGCATCGATGTCCTGTACGGCGCCCTCGGCCCGCGTGCGAAGGCGGCCTTCGATCTCCTGGCCCTCATGGGCCTCGCGGTCCTCGTCCTGGCGATCGTCGACCGGGCCGGCGACATCTTTCTCGAGAACCTGACGGGCAACAACCGGTCGAACACGCCGCTGCGCATCCTTCTGGCGTGGCCGCAGGCACCCTGGTTCGCGGGCTTCGTGCTGTTCCTCGCGGCCACGGCGCTCGCCTTCCTGCGCAGCCTGCAGGCGCTGGTACGCGGCGACCTCGCGCGTGTCGCCAGCACCATAGGCGTTCCTTCGCAGGACGAGGAAGTGAAGGGCGAGCTCGGATCGCTCGGCATCGGAACGCCTGATTCCACGGAGAGACGCTAGGCATGCTGGGCACGGCTCTCCTTCTTCTCGTCGCCCTCCTGGCGGTCAGCGTTCCGGTGGCGGCCGTGATGGGCGTGCTGGGCCTGGCGCTCAACCAGTTCTTCTCGTCGGTGCCGCTCTATCTCGCGATGGGCGACATCGTGTGGAACGCGAGCTCGGAATACATCCTGATCGCCATCCCGATGTTCGTGATGCTGGGCGAGATCCTGCTGCGGTCGGGCATCGCCAACCGCGTCTACGCCGCGATCGCCACCTGGCTGTCGTGGCTGCCGGGCGGGCTGATGCACGCCAACATCGGCACCTGCGCGATGTTCGCGGCGACCTCGGGCTCGAGCGTGGCGACGGCGGCGACCGTGGGCGTCGTCGCCCTGCCCCAGGTCAAGATCCGCAAGTACGACGAGTCGCTCTTCCTCGGGACGCTGGCGGCCGGCGGCACCTTGGGCATCCTGATCCCGCCCTCGATCAACTTCATCCTCTACGGGCTGCTCACGCAGACGTCGGTGCCGCGCCTCTATCTCGCGGGCATGATCCCCGGCCTCCTGCTCACGGCCTTCTTCATGCTCATCGTTCTCGGTTATTGCCTGCTGACGCCGTCGAAGGGCGGCACGCCGATCCAGAGCAACTGGCGCGAGCGGCTGGCGAGCCTCAAGGACCTCATCGCGCCGCTCTTCATCTTCGCCGTCGTCGTCGGCTCGATCTACGCCGGATGGGCGACGCCCACCGAGGCGGCATCGATGGGCGTCTTCGCGGCACTGATCCTGGCGGCCTGGGAGCGCGCGCTCTCCTGGTCGATGCTGAAGGCGGTGTTCGAGGGCACGATGCGCACGACCGCGATGATCATGCTGATCATCATCGCCGCGCAGTTCCTGAACTTCGTCCTGGCCAACATCGGCGTGACCGACGGCGTGGCTAAGGCCATCAACTCGCTGGGCCTCGGCAAGTACGGCACCATGCTGCTGCTGATCGTGTTCTACCTGATCCTCGGCTGCTTCATGGAGACGATCTCCATGATGATCCTGACGACCCCGTTCGTGTTCCCGATCGTCGTGGGGCTGGGCTGGGATCCGATCTGGTGGGGCATCGTGCTCACCATCCTGATCGAGGCGGCGCTGGTGACGCCGCCGGTCGGACTCAACCTCTACGTCGTGCAGAGCCTGCGCGCGACGGGGGCCATCGCCGACGTGATCAGGGGCGCGCTCCCCTTCGTCGGCGCCATGCTGGCGCTGATCCTGCTGCTGATGGCCTTCCCGGACATCGCCCTCGGCCTGCCGCAGTGGGTCATGGGCCGCGGATAGACACAGGCTGTTGCGGCCCGCCGCGGTTCGCGGTCTTCTGTCGGGGCAGAAGACCGAACCAACGGGAGGACTCCAATGCGCCTTGTGGCGATTCTGGCCAGCACACTCGGTCTCCTGACCGGGGCCGGCGCGGCCCTGGCCCAGACCTTCGACAAGCCGATCAAGATCATGGCGCCCTATGCGCCGGGCGGGAACATCGATGTGACCTCCCGCATCATCGCCGACAAGCTGCGCGAGGTGCTGGGCGTGTCGGTCATCGTCGAGAACAAGGCCGGTGCCTCCGGCATGATCGGCAGCGACATCGTCGCCCGCTCCGCGCCCGACGGCACCACCCTGCTGGTCTCGGCCAACTCGCTGGTCGCGGTGCCGGCGATCTACGGCAACGCCCCCTACGACTGGCGCACCGCCTTCACGCCGATCAGCCACATCCAGCGCGTGCCGGCCGTGCTGGTCGTGCCGCCCAACTCGCCGATCAAGACCATGGCCGACTTCATTGCGCTCGGTAAGGACGGGAAGTTCCCGGTGGCCGATTCCGGCGTCGGCACGACCAACCACATCGCCATCGAGCTGATCGGCGAGGCGACTGGCACCAAATACACGCTGGTCCACTACAAGGGCTCGGGCGCCGCCATGATCGACGTGATGGCGGGCCAGGTGCCGGCCCAGGTCGACCAGGTGAACGCCGCGATCGGCAACATCAAGTCGGGCAAGCTGCGCGCCATCGCCGTGTCGTCGGACAAGCGCGTGCCGCAGCTCCCCGACGTGCCGACCATGAAGGAGAGCGGCGTGAAAGGCCTCGAGGACTTCACCTTCTCGACCTTCACCGGCCTGTTCGGCCCGGCCAAGATGCCGCCCGAGCTGGTCGCCAAGCTCAACGAAGCGATGGTCAAGGTCCTGAAGGACCCGGCCGTCGTGCAGCGCTTCGCCGACCTCACCGCCGAGGCTTACCCGACCACCCCGCAGGAGACCGCGGCGATGTTCGACGCCGAGGACAAGAAGGTCGTGCCGCTGATCAAGAAGCTCGGAATCAAACCGGAGTAAGCCGAACCGATGACCCTCCTGCCGCCCGCTGTCGCGCCCATCGTCCTGCTGCTCGTTTCCAACGTCTTCATGACGTTCGCGTGGTACGGGCACCTCAAGTTCACCGACAGGCCGCTCTGGCTGGTGGTGGTGGCAAGCTGGGGCATCGCCTTCATCGAGTACTGCTTCGCCGTCCCGGCCAACCGCTGGGGCCACGCGGTCTATTCGGCGGCTGAGCTCAAGACCATGCAGGAGGTGATCACGCTCACCGTGTTCGCCGCCTTCTCGGTGCTCTATCTCGGCGAGCGCATCACGCTCAACCACGTGGTGGGCTTCGCCCTGATCTGCGCCGGCGCGTTCTTCGTCTTCAAGGGACCGTTGCCATCGTAAGGGGAGTCGCGCGCGCGTGAGGCTGCTGCCGGGCCTGCGACGAAGCGAACTGGCCGCACTCGGCGGCGTCATCGTGCTGGCGGCCCTGCTGCGGCTGTGGGGGCTGAGCGCCAACGGCTACGGCAACGAATACTACGCCGCCGGCGTGCGCAGCATGCTGCAGAGCTGGCACCTCCTCTTCTACAACGCCTTCGATCCGGCGGGCCTCGTCTCCCTCGACAAGCCGCCGCTCGCCTTCTGGATCCAGGCGCTCTCGGCGCGCCTGCTGGGCTACGACGGCTGGGCGCTCCACCTGCCGCAGGCGCTGGCCGGGATCGCCTCCGTTGCCCTGCTCTATGCGATCGTGCGCCGACCGTTCGGCCGGATCGCGGCCTTCCTCGCGGCCCTCCTGCTCGCGCTCTCGCCCATCGCCGTCGCCGCGGACCGCTCCAACAATACGGACTCCTGGCTGGTTCTGTTCCTGCTGGTCGCGGCATCGCTGGCGCTGCGCGGACGCGGGCTCTCCTTCGTGTTCGCGATGGTGGCGCTGGGCTTCGCCTTCAACGTGAAGATGCTGGCCGCTGCGATCTGCGGCCCGGCGCTGCTGGTGGGCTGGTGGCTGAGCACGGAGCTCGACTGGCGCCAGCGATTCATCTGGCTGACTTCGGGCGCGGTCGCGCTGGCGGTCGTGGCGCTCTCCTGGGCCGTCGCCTTCGATCTCACGCCCACCAGCAAGCGGCCGGTGGCCGGCGGCAGCAAGAGCAACTCCATGCTCGAGCTGATCGTCGTGCACAACGGGCTGGAGCGTTTCGTGCGCCGGCAGCCGGAGACGCCACCGCCCGGAGCGGCACAGGCCGCGCCGCGCTTCTTTGCTTTCGATGCCGTGCCGCCAGGCCCGCTGCGCCTCGCTACGCCGATGCTCGCGGGACAGTTCGCCTGGGCCGTGCCGCTCGCGGTGCTGGGCGCAATCCTCGCCTGGCGCCGGCGTCGCGCCTGGGTGGCGTTGTGGGCGACCTGGGCACTGACCTACGGCCTCGTCTACAGCGCGGCCGGCGGCATCTTCCACATCTACTATCTCGCGACGCTCGCCCCGCCACTCGCCGCGCTGGCAGGGCTGGGCTGCTACGAACTGTGGCGGCACGGGCCGCGCTACCTCGCGCTCGGGCTCGCCGCGACCGCGCTGTGGCAGGGCTACGTCACAGGCGCGACGCTCGGCTGGAGCGCCACATGGATCGGCTTTCCCGCGGTCGCGCTGCTCGCCGCCGTCGCGGCCGCGGCACGCGGCAAGCGCGCCTCGGCGATCATCGGCGGCGTGGCCCTTCTCGTCTTGCCGGCGGCGTGGGCGCTGAGCCCGATCTTCTCGCCGGGCAACCTCACCCTGCCGAGCGCCAGCCTGCCGCGCTGGCTCGGCCTCGACGACGGGCGCGGCCCCATCCTGTCGCGCCAGTACCGCACGCCGACCGATGACCCCAAGTTGCTGGCATTCCTGCAGAAGGAGCGCCGCTCCGCCCGCTTCCTGGCCGCGGCGCCGAGCGCCGTGCTCGCCGCCCCGCTGATCGTGAGGAGCGGCGAGCCGGTGATCGCCTACGGCGGCTACCTGGGCAACGACCCGATCATGGATGTCGCGGCCTTCGCCCAGCGGGTGAAGCGCGGCGAAGTGCGCTACGCGATCCTGGGCACGGCGCGCCGGCCCGCCGGGTTCGATGCCTGGGTCCGCGCCAACGGCACGCCCGTCGATCCCGCGCTGTGGCGCTCGCTGTCGCCGGAGGGCCGACGTCCGATCGCCCTCTATGAATTGAAGCGCTGACTATCCCGCGCCGAGCCCCAGCGCCACGCGATAGGTGATGAAGGCCGCCGCGTAGGCCAGCGCCAGCATGTAGAAGAACGTCACCCATAGCCATCGCCAGCCGCCGGTCTCGCGGCGGATCACGGCGAGCGTCGAAGCGCACTGCGGTGCGAAGACGTACCAGGCGAGGAAGGCGAGCGCCGTCGCCAGGGTCCATTGCGACGACAGCGCCTGGCCGATCTTGTCGGCCGCCTCCTCGCCGCCGCTGATGGCGTAGATGGTGCCGAGCGAGCCGACCGCGACCTCGCGCGCCGCCATGCCGGGAATCAGCGCGACGTTGATCTGCCAGTTGAAGCCGAGCGGCGCGGTGATCGGCTGGATCGCCGAGCCGATCCTGGCCGCGAGGCTGTAGTTGATGGCGGGCTCGCTCGCACCCTCGGGCGGCTGCGGGAACGAGGCCAGCACCCAGATCAGCACCATCATCGAGAGGATGATCGTGCCGGCGCGCTTCAGGAAGATCGTGGCGCGGGTCCACAGGCCGATCGCGAGGCTCTTCGCGCGCGGCAGCTTGTAGTCCGGCAGCTCGAGCATGAAGGGCTCGCCCGGCTTGCCGCGCCAGATCAGCCGCTTGACCACGAACGACGCGGCGAGCGCGCCGACGATGCCGAGCGTGTAGAGGCCGAACATCACGAGGCCCTGCAGGCCGACGAAGCC
>CAYRBQ010000165.1:0-7672 GCA_964422305.1 uncultured Reyranella sp.
CGGCCAGTCCGGCGCGTCGAAGGTCCTGACCTGGTGCCCGACCTGCACCAAGAACTTTGACGAGCTGGAGAAGGACGTCGAGGAGCCGTCCTTCGATCTCGGCCATGTCAGCGAATTCCTCGCCGCCAACCTCGACGCGCTCGTGCCGCGCTTCAAGGCGGAGCAGCCCAAGCGCCGCGTCGTGATCCACGAGCACCAGGGCATCGGCGCCACGGTCGCCAGCATCCGCAAGCTCTTGGGCGCGGTGCCGAACCTCGAGCTGGTCGACCTGCCGCAGGATTCCGGCTTCTCCTATGCCTGTGGCGGCCAGGCCGCCAAATTCAAGGAGCGCGAGCAGGCGATCCATCGCGCGCTGGTCATGGGCGCGGTCGAGCAGGGCGCCGACACGATCGTCACGATGTACCACTCGTGCCATCGTGCGCTCGCCGGTGCGGAGGCGATCTATCCTTCGCTCAAGGTCGTGAACTTCACCGACGTGATCGCCGAGGCGCTGGGCCGCGGCGGCCATCCCGACTACTACCAGCTCTACAAGAAGGGCGGCGCGATGGACGAGGCGGTCGCCGCCGCACGCGGCTTCCTCGCCAACAACGGCGTGAAGATCGACGAAAACGCCGTCAAGTCGCTGACCGCCGACATCTTCAACGAAACCGGCGTCGGCGGCCCGCGGGAGTCCTTCGCCGAAGCCTTCGCCGAGCTGGCACGCGAGAACCGGTGACACAGGACGTCTGGCTCTTTTCCTACGGCACCCTGCAGCAGGACGAGGTGCAGCTCGCGACCTTCGGCCGCCTGCTCGAAGGCCGGCGCGACGCATTGCCGGGCTATGCGACCTCGCTGTTCGAGATCAAGGACGCCGAGGTCGTGAAGACCAGCGGCAAGACGCACCATTTCATGGCGCGTCCCTCGGGCAACGCGGCCGACGAGGTACCCGGCGTGGTGTTCCGCATCACTGCCGAAGAGCTCGCCGCCGCCGACACCTACGAGGTCTCCGACTACAAGCGCATCGCGGTGCGCCTTAAGTCGGGCCTCGACGCCTGGGTCTATGTCGGCGCCTGAGCGCTACCTGTCTTCCAGCGACAGCACCGCCCAAGCCGCCTTGCCGAAGAAGCGGGCGTGCGCGGCGAGCGGGCCTTCGAAGCGGCCATAGACCTTGTAGGTCGCGGCCTGCATGACGACGCCGATCGCCGACGCCGCCACCAGGTCGATGTTCCGCCGGGGAATCTCGCCCGCCCGCATCGCGCGCGAGATCACCTCGCGCACGACGTTCACCGGGTTGGGCACGTCCTCCGGCACCTGGATCAGGAACGAATGCTGGTTAAGCAGGTGGTAGGCGAACAGCGTCCAGTCCTGGTCCGCCCACTCGCAGTAGCAGGCGACGATGGCGTCGATCTTCTCCCGCAAGGTCGGCGCCTTCTCCTGCGCCGCCTCGAGCGCCTCGGCGAGGGCCCGGTGGTGGCGCAGGAAGAGATCGAGGGCGAGCCGCTCCTTGCTCGGGAAGTAGCGATAGATCGTGCCCTCGGCGATCGACGCCGCCATGGCGATCTCCCTGGTCGTGGTCTCGGCGACGCCGCGGGCCACGAACAGGGTGAGGGCCGCCCGCTCTACGCGGGCTTTTGTTTCTTCGGCTTTTCCCATGTGCCGCAGTCTATGAGGGAGCGCTCACTCGGCAAAGGCGCTTCCTCGTAGAGCCAGCGCCAGTCGATCACCCCGTCGCGTGTGACGGGAACGGGCTGGGCGTCGCTGTGGAGCTTCAGGAACTCTTCGAAAGACCGGCGAATGAACATGCCACCCTCCTTGGTGAGAAAGTGCTCACAAATTAAGTGAGCGATCACTCAATTACAAGAGACTGAGACATTGACAACACATCCTATAGAGGATAGGATCATACCTATGACCATTGCCTGTCCTCTTCATGTTCCCGATCCGGCCGATGTCCGCCGCGGAAAGCCGAGTTTGAAAATGTCCCCTTCTGGCGGACATCGAGGGACGCGGGACAGGGCGGGGATCGGCAATGAAATCAGCGACTTCCCCTCGATGTCCCGGGACATGGCCTTCGTGCGCTAGCGTCCCGGGAAATGTCCGCTTTTCCCCGTGATTCGGGACGGCGGCGGCGCTTTGCGCGTCGACTCTCCGAAGGGCCGCCCCTATGGTCGGCTCACCCAGACGATCCCTGTGGAAGAGACCATCCGAAAGGGTGGCGCCGAAGGAGCAACCGGCCCCGGAAACTCTCAGGCAAAAGGACCGCAGGAGGATGGGTCTCTGGAAAGCGGCGGGCGCCTCATTCGGCGCCGGCCCACCGACGAAGTAAGGCCGGCGACCGCCGGCCGAATCTTTCAGGTCTCCGGACAGAGGGGGTCGCGAACGGCGCAAGCTTTGCGTCTGGGAACGCGACTCTGACGGAGACTTTTTTGAGCGAACCTTCCGCCGGCCCCCTGAAGCGCACGCCGCTTTACGATCTTCATCGCGAGCTGGGTGCGCGCATCGTGCCGTTCGCGGGCTACGAGATGCCCGTGCAGTATCCGACCGGGATCCTGGTCGAGCACGCGCACACGCGCAACGCCTGCGGCCTGTTCGACGTCAGCCACATGGGCCAGGTGCGGCTCACCTCCAAGGCCGGCCACGACGCGGCCAGGGCGCTGGAGACGATCGTGCCGGGCGACATCGTTGGCCTGCAGCCGGGACAGCAGCGCTACACGCAGTTCACCAACGAAGAGGGCGGCATCCTCGACGACCTGATGGTGACCAGCACGGGCGATCACCTGAACCTGGTCGTCAACGCGGCCTGCAAGGATGCCGACCTCGCTCACATCCGGGCGAACCTCTCGTCTTCGTGCGAGATCGAGCCGATGTTCGCCCGCGGCCTGCTGGCGTTGCAGGGGCCGCAGGCGGTCGCCGTGCTGTCGCGCTTCGCGCCGCAGGTCGCGACCATGGCCTTCATGACGGGCGCCTTCGTGATGATCGAGGGCGCGCGCTGCTACGTCACGCGCTCGGGCTACACCGGCTGCGACGGCTTCGAGATCTCGACGCCGTCCGATGCGACCGACCCGATTGCGCGCAAGCTGCTTTCGCACCCCGAGGTGAAGCCGATCGGGCTCGGCGCCCGCGATTCGCTGCGCCTCGAGGCCGGACTCTGCCTCTACGGCCACGACATCGACACGACCACCACGCCCGTCGAGGCGGTACTGCTGTGGAGCATCGGCAAGGACCGCCGTGCCGGCGGCGTCCGTGCCGGCGGCTATCCCGGCGCCGCGATCGTGCAGAAGCACGCCGCCGACGGCGCGCCGCGCAAGCGCGTGGGCCTGCTGCCCGAAGGCAAGGCGATCGCTCGCGAGGGCGCGGAGATCGCGCTGAACGGAAAGATCGTGGGCTCGGTCACGTCGGGCGGCTTCGGGCCGACCCTCGGCCGCGCCGTCGCCATGGGCTACATCGAGAAGGCCCATTCGGCCAACGGAACCAAGGTCGACCTCGTGGTGCGCGGCAAGCCCGTGCCGGCCGAGATCGTGCCGATGCCCTTCGTCAAACACACCTACTACCGCGGATAGGAGCGAGAGATGGCCGAGACCAAGTACACCCAGGACCATGAGTGGATCCGCGTCGAGGGCGATGTCGGCACGATCGGCATCACCCAGTACGCGCAGGAGCAGCTCGGCGACGTGGTGTTCGTCGAGGTGCCGCAGGCCGGCCGCAAGGTCGCCAAGGGCGAGGCCTGCGCCGTGGTCGAGTCTGTGAAGGCCGCCTCCGACATCTACGCGCCGGTCTCCGGCGAGGTGATCGAGGGCAATGCCGGCCTCGCCGACGCGCCGGGCGACGTCAATGCCGAGCCGACGGGCAAGGGCTGGTTCTTCAAGCTGAAGCTCTCCGACAAGGGCGAGCTCGCGGGCCTGATGGACGAAAAGGCCTACGACGACTTCGTGAAGAGCCTCGGCTAAGGACAGGGTCCCACATGCGTTATCTCCCCCTCACGGAGGCCGACCGGCGCGAGATGCTCGCCGTGAT
Source organism: uncultured Reyranella sp. (assembly GCA_964422305.1). GTDB lineage: Bacteria > Pseudomonadota > Alphaproteobacteria > Reyranellales > Reyranellaceae > Reyranella. The sequence goes on from CAYRBQ010000165.1 coordinate 3,994, forward strand.
CGGCGCCAAGTCGGTCGACGAGCTGTTCAAGGACGTGCCGGCCTCGGCGCGGCTCGGCGCCAAGGTCGCGGGCCTGCCGGACCACCAGGGCGAGCTCGAGGTCGAGCGCGCCTTCCAGGCCTATGCGGCGAAGAACGTCTCGCCGTCGACCGCGCCGTTCTTCATCGGCGCCGGCGCCTACCGCCATCATGTCCCGTCGACCGTCGACTACATGATCCAGCGCGGCGAGTTCCTGACCTCCTACACGCCGTACCAGCCTGAGATCACGCAAGGGACGCTGCAGTACCTGTTCGAGTTCCAGACCCAGGTCACCCTGCTCACCGGCATGGAGGTGGCCAATGCCTCGATGTACGACGGCTCGACCGGCACCACCGAGGCCGTGCTGATGGCCAACCGCATCACGCGCCGTCACAAGGCGCTGATCTCGGGCGGGCTCCATCCGCAGTATCGCAGCATCATCGAGACCACCGCCAAGTGGGAGGGCTTCAAGGCCCAGATCTCGAAGCCCGACGCCGAGGGTCTCGAGGACCTGATCGCCGCCGTCGACAAGGAGACGTCCTGCGTCGTCGTGCAGAACCCGAGCTTTTTCGGCCATGTCCGCGACTTCACCAGGCTCGCCGAGGCCTGCCATGCCGCGGGCGCGCTGCTGATCGTCGTGGTGACGGAGGTCGTTTCGCTGGGGCTCTTGAAGCCGCCGGGCGAGATGGGCGCCGATATCGTGGTCTGCGAGGGCCAGTCGATCGGCAACGGTCTGGGCTTCGGCGGTCCCTATGTCGGCCTGTTTGCGACCAGGGAGAAGTACATGCGGCAGATGCCGGGTCGCCTCTGCGGCGAGACGGTTGATGCCGACGGCAAGCGCGGCTTCGTGCTGACGCTCAGCACGCGCGAGCAGCACATCCGCCGCGAGAAGGCGACGTCCAACATTTGCACCAATGCGGGCCTCTGCGCGCTCGCCTTCACGGTGCATCTGACCTTGCTGGGCGAGGCGGGCTTCACGCGGCTCGCGGAGCTCAACCACGCCAAGGCCTCGCAGCTCGCCGACAAGCTCGCCGCCGTGCCGGGGGTGAAGGTGCTGAACGACAGCTTCTTCAACGAGTTCACGGTGAAGCTGCCCAAGCCCGCCGCACCCGTCGTCGAGGCGCTGGCCGCCAAGCGCATCCTGGGCGGCCTGCCCGTATCGCGCCTGATCCCGGGCGATGCCTCGGTCGAGAACCTGCTGCTGGTCGCCGCGACCGAGACCGCGACGGAGATGGGCATGGACCCGTTCGTCGCCGCGCTGAAGGAGGTGCTGTGATGGCCAACTCACAGGATCGCTCTCAGGGTCGCACCGGCGGCATCGCCTCAGGTGGCGCCACTGAAGCTGCCACCTTCACCGGCAACCGTGCGCTGCAGATCGAGGAGCCCTTGATCTTCGAGATGGGCCAGGCCGGACGCTGCGGCGTCGACCTGCCGGAGCCGCCGAAGGTGAAGGACCGCCTCAACGGCATGCGCCGCAAGGGCGCGATCGGCCTGCCGGGTCTGTCGGAACCGCAGGTGGTGCAGCACTACACGCGTCTCAGTCAGAAGAACTACGCCATCGACATGGGCGTCTACCCGCTGGGCTCGTGCACCATGAAGCACAACCCCAGGATCAACGAGAAGGTCGCGCGGTTGCCGGGCATCGGCGACCTCCATCCGCTGCAGCCGGTCTCGACCGTGCAGGGCGCGCTCGAGCTGATCGATCGCCTCGCGCACTGGCTGAAGACGCTGACCGGCATGCCGGCCGTGGCGATGTCGCCGGCCGCCGGCGCACACGGCGAGATGTGCGGCATGATGGCGATCGCCGCGGCGCTCGAGGCCAAGGGCGAGCGGGCGCAGCGCAAGGTCGTGCTGGCGCCGGAGTCGGCGCACGGCACCAACCCCGCGACGGCGGCGGCGCTCGGCTTCATGGTGAAGCCGATCCCGGCCAACGACCGCGGCCGCGTCGATCTGGCGGCGCTCAAGGCAGCGCTGGGGCCGGACGTGGCGGCGATCATGCTGACCAACCCCAACACCTGTGGCCTGTTCGAGAGCGAGATCGTCGAGATCTCCAAGGCCGTGCACGCGACAGGCGCCTACTTCTACTGCGACGGCGCCAACTTCAACGCCATCGTCGGCCGCGTGCGGCCGGGCGATCTCGGCATCGACTGCATGCACATCAACCTGCACAAGACCTTCTCGACGCCGCACGGCGGCGGCGGGCCGGGTGCGGGTCCGGTTGTCCTCTCGGAAGCACTGGCCCCTTACGCGCCCTATCCGTGGATCGTGAAGAGCGGTGACAAATGGTCGGTCGCGGAGGACGGCGCCAAGGTCGACGGCGTCCCGCTCGGCCGCCTCAAGGCCTTCCACGGCCAGATGGGTATGTTCACCCGGGCGCTGGCCTACATCATGAGCCACGGCGCAGACGGGCTGAAGCAGGTCGCCGAGGATGCCGTGCTCAACGCCAACTACGTGATGGCGGCGTTGAAGGACGTGATGAGCCCGGCCTTCGAGGGGCCGTGCATGCACGAGGCGCTGTTCGACGACAGCTTCCTCAAGGACACAGGTGTGAGCACGCTCGACTTCGCCAAGGCGATGATCGACGAAGGCTACCACCCGATGACCATGTACTTCCCGCTGGTCGTGCACGGCGCGATGCTGATCGAGCCGACCGAGAGCGTGGCCAAGGAGGACCTCGACCAGTTCATCGGCGCCCTGCGTTCGCTCACCGAGCGGGCCAAGACCGGCAGCGCGGCCGAGGCCTTCAAGGCGGCACCGCTCTACTCGCCGCGCCGTCGCCTCGACGAGACGCTGGCCGCGCGCAAGCCGGTGCTGCGCTGGAAGCCCTCGAACAACCCGCCGGGCAGCGACCCGATGAAGCAGGCTGCCGAGTAGCAGCGGCACAAAGAAAAAGCCCCCGCCTTTCGGCGGGGGCGTCAGGTAGCCCGCGATTGTTGTTTGCGGGCAATTCCTGGATTTCTGACCTCAGTGCAGGCGCTTCGGCAGCTCGGCGATCGCCTCGTCGATCATCGCCGCGGTGCGGCCCTGACCGACCTGGTCGCGCAGCAGCGCGCGGGTGGCGGCGAGCGCCACGTCGACGGCGGTGTCGCGCACCTGCTTCGACGCCTGCGCCTCGGCCTGGGCGATGCGGTCCTTGGCCTGCTGCTCGCGCAGCGCAATGGCTGCCTCGAGACTGGCGGCGGCCTTGGCCTTCATGCGGTCGGCTTCCTCGCGGGCCTGCTGGATGATGGCATTGCCCTCACCGGCCGCCTGCGCGAGCGTGCGCTCGGCATCCTGCTTGGCCTTCAGCGCCTCGGCACGCAGCCGCTCGGCGTCGGCCAGCGCCTTGGCGATGTCGCCAGCGCGCTTGTCGAGCATGTCCCGGATCTTGGCCCACAGCACCTTGCCGGCGAGGGCGAAGAACAGGACGAAGGCGACCGCGACCCAGAAGCCGGGATCGGAGAACAAGCCGCCATGAGCGCCGTCGGCGCCCGCCGCCCAAGCCGTGCCGATCATCGGTTGCCTCCCTTGGCGGCCGCCGAGACCTTGGCGCCGAGCTGGCCCGCATCGGCCGGCTGGCCGGCGAGCTTGGCATAGGCGCCCTGGGCGATCTCGTTGGCCATCTGCTCGAGGCCGGCCATCACCTCGTCACGCTGCTTGGCGATGCGCTTCTCGGCGTCGG
>CAYRBQ010000166.1:0-7634 GCA_964422305.1 uncultured Reyranella sp.
CAGCGCCCGCGGCGGCCGGATGGTCTCGGTGTGCTCGCGCACCAGGCTGATGCCGGCGGTCGGAATCCCCCGGCGCTCGAGGAAGTGGCCCAGCGCGCCCACGGCGCGCGTGCAGGCGGGTCAAACCGGGACGAGCAGTGCGGCGTCGACGGCGTCCTGTTTCAGCAATCCCGCGAGGTGCTCGGCATGCGGCTCGGCCGCCTCGGGCGGGAAGGCGCCCATGAACGAGTAGTGCACCGAAGCCATCGAGCCCACGACGCCCTCGGCCACCAGCTCGCGCAGCCGGTCGATGGGGAACACGACATTGTGGTCCTGCTGGAAACCGGTGCGGTCGAAGTTGACCGAGATGTGGCTCATGACCAGGTCGCGCGCCGGCGTCTCCGCCGGGATCACCCGATAGCTGCCGTCGCCCGGCCGGAACGGCCGGTCGCCACGCTTGTGCAGCCCGGCGGTGGAAATCAACACGACCCGCCGCTTCGCCAGCGGCTTGCCGGCGAGCGCCGGCGTGTCGTCGTAGGTCGGGCAGGCAATACGGCGGAGGTGGCCTGCTTCGGCCTCCGGCATGTCGCTGAGACGCTTCACCATGACAGGTTCCTCAAGTGAATTTCCGGTAGGTTTCGCGCGTGGCGACGATGATGTGCGCTGCACAGGCATTCTCGCGCTCGACGTTCGCCGCCGCGTAGTCGGCCGATTTCATCATGGCGAGAAAAGCGGCGCGCGAGGGATAGCGCACGAGCGCGACATAATCCCAGCGATGCTGATCGGGCACACCGAGTGCCACCGTCTTCGCGCTTCCGGTCCAGATGATCGTGCCGCCCCGGGCCTTGATCAATTTGATGGAGAGTGCGCTGTAGCGCAGGTAGGCATCCCAGCCGCTGCCGTTGCCGTCGAGCGATCGCTCACGAAAGCGCATCAGGTTCAGCATGACCACGGGCGTATCGTCGGGCTGGGCCAGCAACGTCGCCTCGTTCAGGTGGTCGATCATCGCGGCCTCTCCAGCAGGTCGAGCGCCGGCTTCACGACGTTCTCCAGCGTCCGTCGTCGCGCGCCGGTCCGAGCCAGGACCCGCATGCCCATCAGCACACCGAGCAGGTGGACCGAAAGCGCTTCGGCATCGACCCCGCGCGGCGTCTCGCCCGCGGTGCGGGCCGCCTCGATGTTGCGCAAAAAGAAGGCTCGAATCTCGTCGAGGTAGCCCGTGATCACACGGCCGAGTTCGGCATCGTGCGGCGCCACGTCGAGGGCGGAGTTCACCAGCAGGCACCCCTTGCGATCGGCATCCTTCAGCGACCGTTCGACGACTTCCGCCAGGAAAGCGCGGATAGCCTCCTTCGGCCGACGGGCCGCCTCCAACCGCGCGATGCGCTCGCGCGTGGAGCGGTTGGCGTAGCGTTCGAGCGCGTGGGCGAAAATGGCGCGCTTGCCGCCAAAGGCATTGTAAAGGCTCGCGCTGCCGATCCCCATCCGCTCCGCTAGATCACGAACCGACGTCGCCTCGTAGCCGCGGCTCCAGAAGCAATCCATGGCGGCGTCGAGCGCGATTTCCTCGTCGAATTCCTTCTGGCGGGCCATGGAGACGAACAAGAGCATGATTTTGTATCGAGCGATACAAAATTCGTAGGCGGTTGGCCCACCTCGTGCTAGCGGCAGGAGATGGTTCAGACGTCGGGGGATGCCGCACGGGTCGCGCGCGAACGCTGGGGTGTCCTCTGCGGCTCGATCATGGCGCTCGGTGCATCGCTGTCGTTTGCCGCGGCGCGTGCCGGCATCCTGGGTGGGCTGGGCGCTGCCGACATGATCTTCGCGCGGTACGTCGTGGCAGGCGCGATCATGTTGCCGCTGCTGCTGCGTTACGGCCTCCGCGACCTCGCGGGACTTGGCCTGCGTCGGGCGCTGATCCTCACGGCGCTGGGCGGCGCGCCGTTCGCCCTGCTGCAGACCGGCGGCTACGCCTTCGCGCCGCTGGCGCACGGCGCGGTCATCGCCCCCTCGACCGTCACTATTGTCAGCACGATCGGCGCTGCTGTCTTCCTGCATGAACGCCTGAGCCGCGGTCATGTCGTTGGCGCCACGATCGTGCTGGGCGGAATCCTGCTGATCGGATGGGATGGGCTCGCGCAACCGGCGGGCGAACGTGCCTGGCTGGGCGATCTCCTGTTCTTCGCGTCGAGCGTGCTGTGGGCGGGTTTCACGCTGCTGCTGCGGCACTGGCGCGTGCCGGCGCTGCGGGCGACGGCGGTGGTGGCAGTCCTGTCCTTCATGCTGACTACGCCGCTCTATCTCGCGATGCTGGGTCTCGATCATTTGCGGAACCTGCCGCTCGGTATGCTCGTGCTGCAGGGTCTGGTGCAGGGCGGCCTGCAGGGCGCGATCACCATGGTGGCCTACAGCCAGGCCGTCATTTTCCTGGGCGTGAGCCGCGCCGTGCTCTTTCCTGCGATCGTGCCGGCCATGTCGGTGCTGGTCGGCATCCCGATCGTGGGCGAGATCCCAGGAGTGCTGCAGATATCCGGTCTCGGGCTGGTCACGCTCGGATTGCTGACGACGGTCGGTTTGCTCCGGCGCTTCGGTCTACGCTAAGCCGCGTCGAGAGAATGACGCCTGCGCCGAGCGAGAGGCCGATCCCGGCCACGCAGGCCGTCCATCCCCAGCGGTCGAAGACCAGCCCCAGCACGGCGCTGCCGGCGAGGCCGCCCAGGAAATAGCTCGCGAGGTAGAGCCCGCTCGCCGAGCCGCGATCGGTTGCGGCGGCGGCGCCGACGAAGCCGGTGGCCGCCGCCTGCGCGAAGAAGGTGCCCACCGCGACCAGGCCCAGGCCGGCGAGCAGCAGGGCGAAATCGTCGGACAGCAGCGGCGGCAAGCCGGCGGCAGCGACGGCGAATGAGGCCCACAGGATCGGCCGGGTGCCGAAGCGCCGCACTGCGCGGCCGGCCAGCGGCGTCGTGACGATCGAGGGCAGGAACACGAAATAGACGGTGCCCAGCATCATCATGCCGACCGAGAAGGGCGGGCCGACCAGCACGAAGTTCACATAAGTGAAAGTACCGATGAAGGCGAACAGGATGACGAAGCCCGTCGCGAAGGCCGCACGCAGCGTCGGATCGCCGAGGTGGCGGAGCAGGCTCGCGAGCGGCGGCGCCCGGCTCATGTCGACCTCGGCCATGGGCGGCGTGCGCTCGACGGTGAACCAGACCAGCGCCGCGCCGGCGAGGTTGAGGGCGGCGAAGACATGGAAGTTGGCGGCCAGCCCGAGATGGTCGACGACGCCCGCGGCGAGCAGGCGGCCGAACAGGTTGGAGGCGACGTTGCCGGTGATGTAGGCGGCGAAGGCGCTCGCCGTGTCGCCCGCACTCGCATGCTCGCCGAGATAGGCGAGGGTGAGCGCGAAGGCCGTCGACATGAGCAGGCCCTGCACGATGCGTAGCGCCGTGAAGACCGGCAGTGACGGCATGGTGGCCAGCAGGGCGGTCGGGATCGCCAGAAGCGCGAGGCTGAGCAGGATGCCGCGCCGCCGGTCGAGGCGTCGTCCGAGCAGGGCGACGCCGAGACCGCCCACCGCCATGCCGATCGTGCTGGCATTGACGGCGAAGCCCATGGCGGCGGGTGTGACGCCATAGGCCGAGGTGAGCGCCGGCAGGATGGCCTGCGTCGCGAACAGGTCGACGACCGTCAGGAAGGCAGTGAGGCCGATCGTGAGCGCGCGCAGGACACCCGGCATGTTCCGGTTCTCCCGGATTACATATGCTTGTCGTTGGGGTCGCTCAGGATGTCGAACGACAGCAGGACCACCGTGGCCGTGCCGTTGTTCTGCCACCAATGCGACGTGGCGTGCGTCTCGCGCGCGACCTCGCCCGCCTTGTGCACGATCGGCACGGCGCAATTGCTGGCGTTCTCGACGATCTCGCCGCTCATGACGTAGATCAGCGCCGGGCGGTCGGCGTGGCTGTGCCAGGGGACGACGCCGCCGGGCTGGATCTCGAGCTTGCGGACGCGCATCGCGCGGTCCTTGAGCGCGACCTTCTCCTTCGAGAGGTCGATCGAGGCCAGCACCTTGTCGGTGACGCCCTTGGGGCCGTGGGTCACCGGCTTGACGGCATCGGCCTTCATCTTGTCGGCCGGGCATTCGCCGGCGAAGGCGGGCGCGATGAAGGCGCCCAGGATCAGCGTGGTAGCGGCAAACGTGCGAGCGAACATCGGTATCTCCGTGCGGTTGGGCCGCGACCGGAGAGGCCGCGGCGATGCAGCAGCATCGCGGCGGCACGCGTCCGGCTGAAATACCGACTGGCCATCGTTTCCATAGTCTGCTGCTCGGTACCTCGCCTATGGCATGAGGGTCGACAGGTGCGACCGGCGCGCCGCGAGGAAGGCCCACAGGCGCGTGCCGTAATCGTCGCCGACCGCGGACCGGATCGAAGGCCGTGCCGCGAGGGCGGATCGCCAGGCCGCTACCTTGGGTTTGCCGGCCAGTACGCCGAAATCGGCGATCCGGTCGAACGCCTCGAAATAGCGGAACACCGGCCCGAACGCGGCGTCCACCAGGCTGAAGCGCATGCCGTCGAAATACGGTGCCGTGACGAGGCGGTCTTCGAGCCGGGCGAACCTGGCGGCGAGCGCCGTCGCCCTGGTCTCCAGGGCCGCCGCGTCGGGCGCCGTGTAGAAGGCGGCGATGTCGGCCAGCACCGCGGAGCCGACCTCGATCCAGGCGCGGTGCTCGGCGCGGGCCAGCGGATCGGCCGGATGCAGCGGATTGGGCTGCGTCTCCTCGAGATACTCGAGGATCACGGCGCTCTCGAAGATCGCGCGGTCGCCGACCCGCAGCACCGGCGTCTTGCCGAGCGGCGAGAGGGCGAGGAACCAGCCGGGCTTGCGCGCGAGGTCGACGTCTATCCGTTCGAACGGCACGCCCTTCTCGGTGAGGGAGACCGCAATCCTCTGCACGTAGGGGCAAAGCGGATGGCTGACGAGGGTCAAGGCTTGCGGCGTCGCAGGCTCGGTCGGTGGGGGCAGGGTCGTCATGTGTCACCAGATTGATGCAGTTGCATTTATATTTATGCACGTGCATGAAAGAGTCAAGCTTGATGCAATTGCATCTACTGTTTAGGGTGACGCCATGACGGAAGGCCCCAGCAAGGCGACGATCAGCGCCTGGGCCCGCCTCGCGCGGGTGCAGCAGCAGGCGCTGCGCTCGATCGAGCGGGCCCTCAAGGAGGCGGGCCTGCCGCCGCTCGCCTGGTATGACGTTCTGCTGGAGCTGGAGCGCGCCGGCGGGCCGGGCCTGCGTCCCTTTGAGCTCGAGCGGGCGATGCTGCTGGCGCAGTACAATCTTTCGCGTCTGATCGACCGGCTGGAGGCGGCTGGACATGTCGAGCGGATCACCTGCGAGGACGACGGCCGCGGTCACCTGATCGCGGTCACCGCCTCCGGCCGGGCGATGCGCCGCAAGATGTGGCCGGTCTATGCCCGCGCCATCGAGCAGGCGATCGGGCGGCATCTCGCCGCCGCCGAGGTCCGGTCGCTGGATGGCCTGCTCGGCGCCCTGCTGGAGAGGCAGACGGGCTGACCGGCGGCCAGCCTCGGCTGGTCACGCGCCTGCGTTCATCCACGGGAAGGCCAGCACCTCGCGCACGAAGGCGCCGACGGCGGGAACGTGCGGGCGGCCGCGCACGGTGACGACCTGGATGCTGCGCGAGATCTCCGGCTCGATCAGCGGCCGGACGCAGAGGCCGGTCATGGTCACGGCGTGCTCGGGGATGAAGGTGAAGCCGAGGCCCGCCATCACCATGCTCTGCACCCAGTCGTCGCGGTCGCTGCGGAACACGATGACCGTCTTGGCGCCCTTCTCGCGGAACAGGCCGCGCGCGTGGTCGAAGAACTCGCATTGCAGGCGGTTGACGTAGGCCTGGCCGTCGAGGTCCTTGGCGCTCACCATGTTCTGCTTGCTGAAGGGGTGGCCCGGCCCGACGCCGATCACGAAGCGCTCGTCGTAGAGGCGGCGGGCGTGGAAGCGGTCGTCGATCCCGTCGGGCTGGCCGTAGATGGCGACGTCGAGCTCGCCCTGGGCGAGGCGCTCCTGGAGCTGCACGTTGGAGCCGTCCTGCACGACCAGACGGACCTTGGGATGGCGCTCGCGGAAGGCCTGCAGGAAGGGCACGAAGCGGCGCGGGCCGATGGTGCACATCATGCCGAGCTTGAGCTCGACATCCTCGAGCTTGGAGAAGCTCCTGGCCCGTTCCTTCGCCGCGTCGGTCTCGATCAGCACCTGCATCAGGTGCGGCCGCATCATCTCGCCGAGGCCTGTCAGGTGAGTGTTGTTGCGTTCGCGGCGGAACAGCGGGCCGCCCAGCTCGTCCTCCAGCCCCTTGATGGCGCGGGTGAGCGACGGCTGGGAGACATGGCAGGACTCCGCGGCACGCGTGAAGTTCAGCGTCTCGCAGACCGCGAGGAAGTACCGGATCTGATGCATTTCCACGGCGGTGGTCCCCCGGAAGCACAGCCATTTTGCCCGAGACCACCATAGCCTGTGGCTATCGATCTCCATACCAGAACGCATTTCCGTCCGACTGCAGCCGTTGCCAGAGTTGCGGTCGCATGCGCCTGACGGAAACGCTTCTCGAGCTCAGCAAGCGCCACACCGCCGCCCTGCCGGCAGCCGACCGGGCCGATTTCGAGGATCAGCTCGACCGGTTGCGCATGATGCGCATCCCCGAGGACGGCGTGGCGCTGGGCGACTATCTCCCCGACTTCGCGCTGGAGGATGGGGCGGGACGCACCTGGACTTCGGCCGAGCTGCTCGACCGCGGCCCGCTGGTGCTGGCCCTGTTCCGCGGCGACTGGTGCCCCTACTGCGACCTCACCATGGCCGCTCTCGAGGAGGCCCGGCCGGCGATCGAAGCGCTGGGCGCCATGGCGGTCGGCATCATGCCCGACCGGCGCGACCATATCGTCCGAACCGCCGCGCGGCGCGGCATCGGCTATCTGCTGCTCAGCGACCCGGCCAACGGCTACGCCCGCACCTGCGGCCTCGCCTACGACCTGTCGCCGGGCCATGTCCGCCTGCACAAGGAGCGCGGCCGCGACTTCCCGGCCCAGCACGGCGATTCGACCTGGCGGCTGCCGGTGCCGGCGGTGTTCGTCGTCGAGCCCAATGCGCGGGTGGCCTTCGCGTTCAGCGATGCCGACCCCTCGCGCTGGCCTGACCCGGAGGAGCTGCTGACCTCGCTGCAGGCGTTGCGCGATGCGCACGCGCTATCGACTCGGTAGGCACTCGGCATTTCAGCGCCGTGTCCGGTGCGCGCAAGGTGGGATCGACCAGAACAAGGAAGATCCCACATGCTTCACGGCAAGACCGCCATCGTCACCGGCTCCACGAGCGGCATCGGCCTCGGCATCGCCGAAGCCTTCGCCCGCGCCGGCGCCAACATCGTGCTGAACGGCTTCGGCGACGCCGTGCAGGTCGAGCGCACGCGCGCCGACCTCGCCCACCGCACCAATGCCATGATCGTCTATTCGCCGGCCGACATGTCGAAGCCCAGGGCGATCGAGCAGATGGTGCGGCAGACCGCCGATGCCTTCGGTGCGGTCGACATCATGGTGAACAATGCCGGCATCCAGCATGTCGCGCCGATCGAGGAGTT
>CAYRBQ010000167.1:0-7593 GCA_964422305.1 uncultured Reyranella sp.
CGGGCATCCCGCAGAACGACATCCGCGCCATCCCGGCCGAGATCGGCGGCGGCTTCGGCGGCAAGACCATCATCTATCTCGAGCCGGTCGCGCTCATGCTGGCCAAGAAGTCGGGCCGGCCGGTCAAGATGGTGATGACCCGCACCGAAGTCTTCCATGCCTCGGGTCCGACCTCGGGCTCGGTCAGCAAGGTCAAGATCGGCGCCACCAAGGACGGCAAGCTCGTCGCGGCCCAGGGGACGTTCTGCCTGCAGGCGGGCGCTCTTCCCGGCTCGCCGATCCGCGGCGCCGCAGGCTGCGCCTTTGCGCCCTACAACATCCCGAACGTCCATTCGATGGGCTTCGACGTCGTCAGCAACCGCTCCAAGGTCGCGGCCTACCGCGCACCAGGTGCACCGATCGGCGCCTACGGCGTGGAGTGCGTGCTCGACGAGATCGCCGAGGCGCTGAAGATGGATCCGCTCGAGCTCCGGCTGAAGAACGCCGCGCGCGAGGGCACCAAGGCCGCGCACGGCCCGGTCTATCCGCGCATCGGCTTCGTCGACACGATCGAGCAGGCCAAGGCACACGACCACTACAAGAGCAAGCTGCCGAAGGCCGGCAACGGCAAGGTCTACGGCCGCGGCGTCGCCTCGGGATTCTGGTTCAACGCCGGCGGCGAGTCGAGCGCGCAGGTCAACATCAACGAGGACGGCACGGTGGTGGTCATCACCGGCCATCCCGACATCGGCGGCAGCCGCGCCTCGACCGCCAACATCACGGCCGAGATCCTGGGCATCGACTACAAGAAGGTGTCGGTGCTGATCGGCGACACCAGCGTAATCGGCTTCAGCAACCTCACGGGCGGCAGCCGCGTGACCTACGCCTCGGCGATGGTGGTGACGCAGTCGACCGAGAACGTGATCGGCCAGCTCAAGGCGCGCGCCGCCAAGATCTGGAAGATCGATCCCGACGCGGTCACCTGGGAGAACGGCGAGGCCCGGCCCGCCGGCGACAATGCCGGCAAATTCGAGCCGCTGACGCTGGCGCAGATCGCCGCGCAGGCCAGCGCAACCGGCGGCCCGATCGGCGCCGGCACGCAGCTCAACACGACCGGAGCGGAAGGCGGCTTCGCCACCCACATCTGCGACGTCGAGGTCGACCAGGATCTCGGCATCGTGCGGGTGCTGCGCTACACGTCCTTCCAGGACGTCGGCCGCGCCATCCATCCGAGCTACGTCGAGGGCCAGATGCAGGGCGGCGCCGCCCAAGGCATCGGCTGGGCACTGAGCGAGGAGTACATCTACGACAAGAACGGCAAGCTCGATAACCCGAGCTTCCTCGACTACCGCATGCCGGTCTGCTCCGACCTGCCGATGCTCGACTCGGTGATCATCGAGGTCCCGAACCCGAAGCATCCGCAGGGCGTGCGCGGCGTCGGCGAGGTGCCGCTCGTGCCGCCGTTGGCGGCGGTGTCGAACGCGGTCTACGACGCGCTCGGCACGCGCTTCTACGCCCTGCCGATGTCGCCGCCTCGGGTGCTGGCGGCAACGTCGCTGCCCCAGGCGGCCGAGTAGAGACCGGTCAGGAACGCGGCGGCTTCATCGCCCCAAGGCCCGCCTCGATGGCCGCCGCGGCGACGGTCGGGAAGGCGATCTCCTCGCCTTCCGGCAGCGGCGGCAGGCCGCGCTCGATATCGCGCTTCACGCGGGTCTGCAGGTTGCCGAACAGCAGCCTGATGCCGCGCTCGCCCAGTTCCCGCTCGAGCTCGACCAGCATGTCGATCGCCGTCAGCTCGACATCGTGGATCGCGCGGCCGTCGATCACGACGGCCCGCACGCCGGCAGTCTTCCCGACCAGCGCCTCGATCCGCTCACGGAAGACGTTGCAGTTGGCGAAGAAGAGCGGCGCGGAGAAGCGGTAGACGATCAGGCCGGGCTGCGCCTCGGCATCGTCGCGATGCGCCATGTCGTGCCAGCCGCCGTCCGGCGTGCGGCCGAGCAGCGCGTCTGGCGGAAAGGCGAGTGCGCGCAGGAGCAGCAGCAGCGAGAAGACGACGCCCACCAGGATGCCTTCCATCACACCCAGCACCACGACACTCACCAGCGTTATGAGGGCGGCGGCGAGGCTGATGCCGCGGAAGCGCCAGAGGCGGCCGAACTCGGCGAACTCGCAGAGCGTCCAGGCCGACGCGATCAGCACGCCGCCCAGCACCGCCGACGGCAGGTAGTAGAGGAGCCCCGCGAGCCACAACATGACGCCGGCCACGACGGCGGCGGCGATCACGCAGGCCATCTGCGTGCGCCCGCCCGAAGCCTCGACGACGGCGGTGCGCGAGTCGCTGGCGCTGATCGGCAGGCCCTGGCTGACGCCCGCGGCGAAATTGGCGGCGCCGATCGCGATCAGCTCCTGGTTGGCGTCGATGCGGTAGCCGTTGCGCGCGGCGAAGGCGCGCGCCGTGATCATCGTGTCGGAGAAGGAGAGCAGCGCCGTCATCAGCGCCACCGGCAGCAGCAGGTCGAAGTCGGCCAGCGACGGCACCGGCATCGAAAGCGCCGGCAGGCCGGTCGGGATGCGTCCCACGACGGTGATGCCCAGACGGTCGGCGCCGACCAGGGCCACGATCGCCCCCGAGACGACCAGCGCCACCACCGCTCCCGGCACCCGCTTCACGAAGCGGCGGCAGAGCAGGATCACCGCGAAGGTGGCCGCGCCGAAGGCCAGCGACACGAGGTTGGTCTCGCCGAGCCTCGGCAGCAGCGACTCGATCTGGTCGAGCGTCGTCTCGCCGCCCGCCTTGATGCCCAGCACTTTCGGGAGCTGCGCCACGGCGATCACCAGCGCGAGGCCGTGCATGAAGCCCACGATCACCGGCTTGGAGAGCAGGTCGGCCACGAAGCCCAGCCGCAGGATGCCGGCGGCGACGCAGAGGATGCCGACCATCACGCCCAGGATCGCGACCAGCCCCGCGAGCCGCGCCGGATCGCCGACCGCCATCGGCAGCACGATCACCGCCACGATCGCCGACATGGCGGTATCGGGGCCGACCACGAGCTGGCGCGAGCTGCCGAACAGGGCATAGGCGAGCAGCGGCAACATGCTGCCGTAGAGGCCGGCGAGCGGCATGCCCGCCATCTCGCCATAGGCAAGGCCCACCGGAACGAGCACCGCACCCAGCGTCAAGCCGGCCGCCAGGTCGTGCGGCAGGAACGAGGCCCGGTAGTCCCGGAGCCTGGCAAGGCCCGGCATCCAGCGCGCGATGGTCATGTGTGAACGCTCTCCCCTCCCCGACTATATAGCGCGCTGGCAAAATGGCCTTGCGGCAGAACCTGCAAATAGGTAATTCCGTACTGAATTGCGCAAATAAGAAGCGGAAGCGCTTCGATTCCGGGGATGATTCCGTCGATGACCTTGCCTCCTGGCATCTCCTTCACCGACGACCACAAGGTGGTGCTACCGGCGCGCTTCAACGTCGCCGTGCCGTTCATCGACCGGCACCTCGCCGAAGGCCGGAGTGACAAGGCCGCGATCCGTACGCGGCAGGAGATGGTCACCTACGCCCAGCTCGCGGAGCGCGTGAACCGCGCCGGCAATGCGCTGCGGGCGGCAGGACTGAAGCCCGGCGACCGGATGCTGATGGTGGTGAAGGACTGCCCGGCGTTCTTCTATCTCTTCTGGGGTGCCATCAAGGCCGGCATCGTGCCGGTGCCGCCCAACACACTGCTGCGCAGCCCCGACTATGCCTACATGATCGAGGACTCCGGCTGCCGGCTGGTGATCTACTCCGTCGAGTTCGCGGGCGAGATCGAGCCGGCCCTCGCCCAGCTCGCGGTGCCGGCCCTTACGGTCGACGCCTTCCTCGAGAACATGGACGCCGCCTCGGACGAGCTCGAGCCGCTTCTCGCCTCGCCCGGCGACGATTGCTTCTGGCTCTATTCGTCGGGTTCGACCGGCCGGCCCAAGGGCGCCGTTCACGCGCAACGCGACATGGTGGTGACCAGCGAGCTCTACGGCGTGCGCGTCCTCGGCGTCACCGAAGCCGACATCTGCTACTCCGCGGCCAAGCTCTTCTTCGCCTACGGCCAGGGCAACGGCATGACCTTCCCCTTGTGGGTCGGCGGCACGGCCGTGCTCGACGACCGCCGACCGACACCGGACACGACCTTCGAGATGATCGAGACCTTCAGGCCGACGATCTTCTACGGTGTGCCCTCGCTCTACGCGCCACAGCTCGCCGCGCTGGAAAAGGCGCCGCGCGATCTCTCGAGCCTGCGCGCCTGCGTCTCGGCGGGCGAGGCGTTGCCGGCCGACATGTTCCGCCGCTGGAAGGACAAGACCGGCACCCTGATCCTGGACGGCATCGGCTCGACCGAGGCGCTGCACATCTTCATCGGCAATCGCCTCAGCGACTACCGGCCGGGCACCAGTGGCAGGCCGGTGCCGGGCTACGAGTGCCGCATTCTCGACGAGAATGGCGCTCCAGTATCGAAGGGTGCTAGCGGCCGGCTGTGGATTCGCGCAGAGTCGGCCGCGAAGTACTACTGGAACAAGCCCGAGAAGACCGCCGAGACGATGGTCGACGGCTGGCTGAACACCGGCGACACCTATCGCCAGGACGAGGACGGCTACTTCATCTATGAGGGCCGTAGCGACGACATGCTGAAGGTCGGCGGCATCTGGTGCTCGCCGGTCGAGATCGAGAACTGCCTGGTCGGCCATCCCGCCGTCCTCGAGGCCGCCGTGGTCGGTCAGGCCGACGAGCAGGAGCTGATCAAGCCCAAGGCGATCGTCGTCCTGAAGCAGCCGGGCGATGCGGGCGCCGCCCTCACCGACGCGCTGATGGCCCATTGCAAGCAGACCCTGGCGCCGTACAAGTACCCGCGCTGGGTCGAGTACGTGCCGGAGCTGCCGAAGACGGCGACCGGCAAGATCCAGCGGTTCAAATTGCGCGGTTGAGGGATTTCGGCTTGTATAGCATCTCGGGTGAAATGACGGGGACGACTCTGGGAGGCACACCATGAAAATGAAATTGTTTGGTACCACAACAATTCTGGCGCTCGGCGCCATGGGCTTCGGCGGCCTGCCCGCCCTGGCGCAGACACCGATCAAGATCGGCTTCGTCAGCACCTTCTCCGGCCCGCAGGCCGCGATCGGCGAGGATATGCGCCGCTCCGTCGAGCTCGCCAAGGAGCATCTCGGCGGCAAGATCGCCGGACGCCCGATCGAGATCATCTACGAGGACGACCAGTTCAAGCCGGACGTCGGCAAGCAGAAGTCAGAGAAGCTCGTGCAGCAGGACAAGGTGAACTTCGTCGCCGGCTACATCTGGTCGAACGTACTCCTCGCCTCGCTCAAGGCCGTGACCGACGAGGGCGACACGATCCTGATCTCGTCCAACGCCGGCCCCTCGCAGATCGCGGGCGAGCTCTGCAACAAGAACTTCTTCTCGACCTCGTGGCAGAACGACCAAACGCCGATGGCGATGGGCGAGTACCTGAACACCAAGGGCGTGAAGAGCCTCTACCTGATGGCCGGCAACTATGCGGCCGGCAAGGACATGCTCGCGGGCGTGAAGCGCACCTTCAAGGGCGAGATCAAGGGCGAGGATCTCACCAAGTGGCCCGACCAGCTCGACTTCTCGGCCGAACTCGCCAAGGTCCGTGCCGCCAAGCCGGACGGCATCTTCATCTTCTATCCCGGCGCCCACGGCGTGCAGTTCCTGACACAGTACTCGCAGGCCGGCCTCAAGAGCCAGGTCCCGCTCTACCAGGTGTTCTCGATCGACGCGATCACGCTGCCGCTGCAGAAGGAGCTCGCGCTTGGCACACTCGGTGCCCAGGAGTGGGTCAATGACCTGCCGAACGACCAGAACAAGCGCTACGTCGCCGACTTCAAGAAGAAGCACAACACCTACCCGTCCTACTACGGCGCGCAGAGCTACGACTCGATCATGCTGATCGCGTCGGCGGCCGAGGCGCTGAAGGGTGACCTCGCGAACAAGGACAAGGTCCGTGCCGAGATGAAGAAGGCGAACTTCAAGTCGCTGCGCGGCGACTTCAAATACAACACCAACCAGTTCCCGATCCAGAACTTCTACATCCAGGAAGCGGTCAAGGATCCGGAAGGCATGATGACCGTCAAGACCATCGCCACGGCGGTGAAGGACGGCAAGGACCCGTACTACCAAAAGTGTCCGATGAAGTAAGGCCGGGGGAGCGATAGCGGACGGGAGCGCGGCGACGCGCTCCCGTTTCGTTTGGGGACTTTGGGACTCGATGGAATATCTGCTGCTCCAGATGCTGAACGGCGTGCAGCTCGGCCTGCTGATGTTCCTGCTCGCCGCCGGGCTGACTCTGACCTTCGGCATCATGGACTTGGTCAACCTAGCGCACGGCTCACTCTACATGATGGGCGCCTACATCGCCTGGACCCTGATCGGCTGGACCGACTCCTTCGTCATCGGTGCGATCCTGACCCTGCCGGCCGTCTTCCTGCTCGGCTTGGTGATCGAAGCCGTCGTCGCCCGCCGCCTCTACGCCCGCGACCATCTCGACCAGGTGCTGGCGACCTTCGGCCTGATCCTGTTCTTCAACGAGCTGGTGCGCGTGATCTGGGGCCCGGCCGGCCGCAGCATCGCCGTCCCCTCCTTCCTCAACCGCACGATCGAGATCCTGCCCGGCGTGCCCTACCCCGCCTATCGCTTCGCCATCATCGTGGTGGGGGCGGCGGTCGCCGTCCTGCTCGCCTGGCTTGTGGCGCGCACGCGCGTGGGCATGCTGATCCGCGCCGGCGCCTCCAACCGCCGCATGATCGGCGCGCTCGGCGTCAACATCGAGCTGCTGTTCAGCCTGGTGTTCGGACTCGGCGCGGTGTTCGCGGGCCTCGCCGGCCTGATGGCCGCCCCCATCACCTCGGTGAAGATCGGCATGGGCGACGACATCCTGATCCTCGCCTTCGTCATCATCGTCATCGGCGGCATCGGCTCGATCAAGGGCGCCTTCATCGCCGCCATGATTGTTGGCCAGATCGACATCATCGGCCGCGCCTTCCTGCCCGACCTGCTCAAGACCTTCATGAGTAGCGCCGCCGCCTCGACCGCCGCGCCCGCGATCTCGCAGGTCCTGGTCTACGTGTTGATGGCGGGCGTTCTGGTCTGGCGTCCGACCGGCCTATTCGGCCAACGAACATGAGGGCGGGATCATGATGGCCGCGCTGCGCACGCCACGCGGCCTGGCGACGGCGCTGATCCTGCTCCTGCTTGCGGTGCTGCCGTTCCTGACGCAGGCCTTCGACCAGCGCTACCTGCTCTCGATCGGCACCAAGATCGTGATCTGGTCGATCGCCGCCGTCAGCCTCAACATGATCCTGGGCTACGGCGGGCTTGTGAGCTTCGGCCACGCCGTGTTCTTCGGAATCGGCGGCTATGCAGTCGGCATCCTCTCCGCGCACGGCGTGTCGAGCGGCTGGATCCAGTGGCCGATCGCGTTGCTGGCGGCGACGCTGTGGGCGGCGCTGGTCGGTGCGTTGTCGCTCCGCACGCGCGGCCTCTACTTTCTCATGACGACGCTCGCCTTCGCGCAGATCGTCTTCTATGTCGGCGGCGGCCTAGAGGCC
>CAYRBQ010000168.1:0-2387 GCA_964422305.1 uncultured Reyranella sp.
CGACATAGTCGCCGAGCGCCAGCGCCGCGCGCGTGGCGATCACCGAGTTGCAGCCATGCGCGATGTTGGCGAACGGCCCGCCGTGGACCAGCACGGGGTTGTTCTCGAGGGTCTGCACGAGGTTGGGCTTGGCGGCGTCCTTCAGCACCGCCGCCATCGCGCCCGCCGCCTTTAGATCGCCTGCCGTCACGGGTTTTCCCTCGCGCGTCTCGGCCACGACGATGCGGGCCAGCCGCTGCTCCAGGTCTTCGAGATCGCGTGCAAGGCAGAGGATCGCCATCACCTCCGAAGCGGTCGTGATGTCGAAACGGGCCTGCCGCGGGAAGCCGTTGGCGACGCCGCCGAGGCTCACCACCGTGTCGCGCAGCGCGCGGTCGTTCATGTCGAGCACGCGCGGCCAGAACACGCGGCGGGCATCGATGCCCAGCGCATTGCCCCAGTAGATGTGGTTGTCCAGCATGGCGGCGAGCAGGTTGTGCGCCGTGGTGATGGCGTGAAAGTCTCCGGTGAAATGAAGGTTGATCTCGGCCATCGGCACGATCTGCGCAAGACCGCCGCCAGTGGCGCCACCCTTCTGCCCGAAGCACGGGCCGAGGCTCGGCTCCCGCAGCGCGATCACGGTCTTCTTGCCCAGCCGGGAGAGCGCATCGCCGAGTCCGATCGTCGTCGTGGTCTTGCCTTCGCCCGCCTTCGTCGGACTGATCGCCGTCACCAGGATCAGGCGGCCCTGCTTGCGGCCGTCGAGCGATTTCACGAAGCCGCCGTCGAGCTTGGCCTTGTCGCGACCGTAGGGCTCGAGTGCATCCTCGGGAATGCCCAGCCGGCCCGCAACCTCGCCCATCGGCTTCTTGATTGCGCGCCGTGCGATCTCGATATCGGACATACCACTCCCCACGCACCCACAATTGAGCGGGGCAGACCCTAGCAGGAGACATCATGAAGAGTTGGGCAAAAATCGACGGCCCGGTGGCCGACTATGTCGATGCCAACTGGCTGCGCGAACCGCCACTTCGGCGACGCCTGCGAGAGGAGACCGCGTCGAAGACGCCGCGGCCGACCATGCAGATTTCCGCCCACCAGGGTCAGCAGATCGGCCTTCTCGCCCGCCTGATCGGTGCCCGCCGCGCCGTCGAGGTGGGAACCTTCACGGGCTATTCCTCGCTCTGCATCGCCGAAGCCCTGCCGGCCGACGGCAAGCTGTGGTGCTGCGACGTCAGCACCGAGTGGACCGCCATCGCCCGTCGCTACTGGAAGGAAGCCGGACTCGACAGACGCATCGAACTCACCATCGGTCCGGCGGTCGCGACGCTCGACTGGCTGCTGGCGCAGGGGCTCGCGGGCCAGCTCGACCTCGCCTTCATCGATGCCAACAAGGACGACTACGACGCCTACTACGAGCGCTGCCTGAAGCTGATGAGGCGCGGCGGCCTGGTGCTGGTCGACAACGTTCTGTGGGGCGGCTCGGTCGCCAACCTGGCCGACAACGACCGCGACACCCAGGCAATCCGCGCCTTGAATGCAAAGCTCAGGACCGACGAACGTGTCGACCTCACGCTCTCCGCCGTGGGCGACGGCATGACATGCGCCCTCAAGCGCTAGTCGTAGCGCTAGGCGTTGCCGAAGATCGGGTGCTTGACCTTGTCGCCGGGCTTGATGCCGAGCAGCTTGGCGCTGCCGCCATTGATCTCGAGCACGCCCCGCACCGGAAACTGGCTGGGGATCGTCTCGATCGAGTGGGGCACGGCGTTGGCGTGGATGCTGCGGATCGTGCCGTCGGCGGCGATGAAGATCATGTCGAGCGGGATCAGCGTGTTCTTCATCCAGAAGCTGACCGGCGCCTCGCGGTGGAAATCGAACAGCATGCCGTCGTAGGGGCCGAGTTTCTCGCGGAACATCAGCCCGCGCGAGCGCTCGGCATCGTTCAGCGCCAGCTCGACGTCGAACTTGATCTCCCGCCCGCCTGTCACGATGACAAGCGAGGAGCGCTTGAACTGGATGTCGTTCCCTTGCGCGAACGCCGCACCGGCGAGCAGCGCCAGCGGCGCCCCGAGCAGCAGGCGCCGGCCGGGCCGGACGCTCGAAATCATGGAAGCCATTGCCATGGCATAGAGCGTGGACGGCGATTTCGTCAAACCGATGACGCTTGCGTGACGGCGGCGTCCTAACCATAGTCCCCCGATCATCGGGGGGAGCCGCCTTGGCGGCTGAGAGGTTCGCAAGAACGACCCCGGGAACCTGATCCGGTTAATGCCGGCGTAGGGACTGGTGACTTCGTTGGCGGTTTCTCCTCCTCTCTTGTTGCGCGAGGCGCATATCGTGCTCGACGGCTATGTCGTGGCCGATCGCCTGTCGCTGGAGTTCGCGGCCGGCCGCACGACCTGCCTTCT
>CAYRBQ010000168.1:2487-7522 GCA_964422305.1 uncultured Reyranella sp.
TCGTGGCCGATCGCCTGTCGCTGGAGTTCGCGGCCGGCCGCACGACCTGCCTTCTTGGGCGCAGCGGCGTCGGCAAGACCTCCCTGTTGCGCCACCTCGCAGGCCTTCTGCCCGGAACGACGCCTGCCGGGCCGGCCGCCTACATGGCGCAGCGCGACCTGCTGCTGCCCTGGCTCAGCGTCCTCGACAATGTCCTCCTGGGCTACCGGCTGCGTGGCGACGGGCCGGCGCGCCGCGCCGTCGAGCCCCGCGCCCGGGCCCTTCTCGCCGATGTCGGCCTCGGGGACCGGCTGACCGATCTTCCCCGGACGCTGTCCGGCGGCATGCGGCAACGGGCGGCGCTGGCACGCACCCTGTGCGAGGACCGACCCGTGGTGTTGATGGACGAGCCCTTCGCCCACCTCGACGCCGTCACACGTTTCGATCTGCAGGACCTTGCCGCTCGATTGCTGCGAGGGCGCACGGTCGTGCTGGTCACGCACGATCCGCTCGAAGCGCTGCGCATCGGCCACGAGATCCGCGTGCTCACAGGCTCGCCATTCCGCATCGGCCCACCGATCGCACCCGCGGGGGATGTGCCGCGCGATCCGGCAGATCCGGGCCTTCTCGCCCTGCAGGCGCAGCTCATCGCCGATCTCAGGAGCGGCGTATGAGGCCACTGGTCACGGCGCTCGGCCTGCTCGCCGCGTGGGAGGCGCTGGTCTGGCTGACCGGCGTGCCACCCTACATCCTGCCGCCGCCCTCGCGCGTTGCGGTCGTGCTGGTCGACCGCTTTCCGCTGCTCGCGGGCGAGGCGGCGTGGACCGCGGCGGAAATGGTGCTGGGCCTGGCGCTCGGTCTCGTCCTCGGCGCGGCGCTGGCTGTCGTGTTCGCCGCCTCAGCCGGCTGGCGGCGCTGGGCGTTGCCGTTGGTGATCGTCTCGCAGGCCATCCCGGTGATCGCCATCGCGCCCCTCCTCGTCCTGTGGCTGGGCTACGGCATGGCGTCCAAGGTCGCGATGGCGGCGTTGGTGATCTTCTTCCCCGTCGTCAGCAGCCTCTATGACGGGCTGCGCCGCACCGATGCCGAGTGGATCGAGCTCGCGCGCACCATGGACGCCGGCCCGCGCGCGATCCTGTTGCAGATCAGGCTGCCGGCCGCGCTCCCCGCCTTCGCCTCGGGAGCGCGCATCGCCGCCGCGGTCGCGCCGATCGGCGCGGTGATCGGCGAATGGGTCGGCGCCAGCGCCGGCCTCGGTTTTCTGATGACGCAATCGCTCGCGCGCGGCCAGACGCCGCTCGCCTTCGCCGCCCTCTTCGCCCTCTGCCTGCTCGGCCTCGCGCTCTACTACGCGACCGACCAGGCGGCGAGACGATTCGTACCCTGGCAATCGCTTCAAGGAGACTGAGATGCGCACCATCATCGGACTGATCGCGGCCCTCGCGCTCTGCTGCACGGCCCTGCCGGCCGCCGCACAGGACAAGGTCCGCCTGCTGCTCGACTGGTTCGTCAATCCGGACCATGCCGCCCTCGTCATCGCCAAGGAGCGCGGCCTGTTCGCCAAGCACGGGCTCGACGTCGAGCTGATCGCGCCGGCCGATCCCAATGCCCCGCCCAAGCTCGTCGCCGCCGGCCAGGCCGAGTACGCGGTCTCCTATCAGCCGACGCTACAGATGCTTGTGGCCGAGGGCCTGCCTCTCGTCCGCGTCGGCGTGCTGGTGGCCCAGCCGCTCAACTCGCTGGTTGCGCTCGAGACTTCTTCGGTAAAGACGATCGCCGACTTCAAGGGCAAGAAGATCGGCTTCTCGGTCTCGGGCTTCGAAGAAGCTGTCCTGGGCGCCATGCTGGAGAGCGCCGGCCTCACCCTGAAGGATGTCACGCTGATCAACATCAACTTCGCGCTCACCACCGCGCTGATGAGCAAGCAGGTCGACGGCGTGATCGGCGCCTTCCGCAACTTCGAGCTGAACGACCTCGAGCTCAACAAGGCCAAGGGCCGGATGTGGCTGGTCGAGCGGCACGGCGTGCCGGCCTACGACGAGCTGATCCTCGTCGCCAAGCGCGAGACCGTCGACGTGGCGCGCACGAAGAAGCTGCTCACGGCCATCGCCGAGGCAACATCGTGGCTCAAGGCCAATCCGGCCGAGGCTTGGGCGATCTTCTCCAGGTCGGGCAAGGACCTCGGCAACGATCTCAACCGGCTGGCGTGGAAGGACACCGTTCCGTTGCTCGCGTCCGATCCGGCCTCGCTCGACCGCGCGCGCTACGAAACCTTCGCGGCCTTCCTGTCGAAGCGCGGCCTGATCAAGCAGGCGCCGCCGCTCGACAGCTACCTGCGCGACATCAAGTGAGCGGTGAAGTCTAGGCGGCGCGGATCTCGATGACCTGAAGGCCCTTCTGGCCTTCGGCGATTCGGATCATCACCTTCTGGCCCGGCGCCAGCGACTCGAGGCCATGCCGTCTCAGCACCGCGGCATGGACGAAGATGTCGCCGTCCGTCGCCTCGCGCGTGACGAAGCCGTAGCCGCGTTCGTTGTTGTACCACTTCACCAATGCGGTGATGTAGTCGCCCATCGCGATGCCGTCCGGTATCGGCGGCGGCTTGGGCGCCGCGGCCGTCGCCGTCGACGAATCGACGTCGAGCACCCTCATGACCTGCCAGCCCTTCGGCCCGCGGACACCGGCACAAACAACGGTCGCGCCGGGCTTGAGATCTTCATGCCCGGATTGCCGAAGTGTCGTCACATGCAGGAACGCGTCGCTGTTGTCGCTCTCAAGGGCCAAAAACCCATACCCTTTGACAGCGTTGAACCACTTGACCTTACCACGCAGCTCAACCGTACCGACGTCCCCGCCCATCTCTCCCTGTTGGGTCGTCATTCACCAACGATCCCGTGTTGTTATGCGGAAATCCTATCATTCTCGCGGGCCGGCGCAACAGCCCATCTGGCGATTTGTCGTTATGGTGCCGGCAAAGTGGATTCCATTCGGTGGGAGTGATCGATGTTCAAGGCCGACCTGTTCAAGGGCAAGCGCTTCCTCGTCACCGGAGGCGGCACCGGCCTCGGTCGGATGATGCTGGAGAAGTTCGTCGAATTGGGTGCAGACTGTGTGATATGCGGCCGCCGCGGCGGGGTCCTGGAGGAGACCGCCAAGCAGGTGATGGCCAAGTACCCGGGCCGCAAGGTCGACACCCACTCCGTCGACATCCGCGTGGCGACCGCCGTCGAGGAGATGATTGATCGTATCTGGGCAACCGGCCCGCTCGACGGCCTGGTCAACAACGCCGCCGGCAACTTCATCTCGCAGACCAAGGACCTCAGTCCCCGCGCCTTCGACGCCATCGCCAACATCGTCCTGCACGGCACGTTCTACATGACCAACGCCTGCGGCAAGCGCTGGATCGCCGAGCAACGCAAGGCGAGCGTGCTCAGCATCCTCACGACCTGGGTGTGGACCGGCAGCCCGTTCGTCGTGCCGTCGGCGATGTCCAAGGCCGGCGTCGCGGTGATGACCCAGAGCCTCGCCGTCGAATGGGCACGGCACGGCATTCGCCTCAATGCGATCGCTCCCGGTCCTTTCCCGACCGAGGGTGCATGGGCGCGCCTCAATCCGCTGCAGGAGGGCAACGACAGCCGCTACAATACCCGCAACCCGATGGGTCGCGTGGGCAGGCCGCACGAGCTCGCCAACATGGCGGCGTTCCTCATGAGCGAGGAGGTCGAGTACATCAACGGCGAGGTCATCGCGATCGACGGCGGCATGGGCATCATGGGCAACGGTACGTTCTCCAACATGATGTCCTACAGCGAGGACGACTGGCGCCGCATCCGCGAGCAGATCCAGTCGACCAACGCCGCCGACAGGGCCAAACGCTCATAGAACGCCTCGCGCCTGATTGAGCGGCCCGTGTTGCATTCATGCAACACGCCTGGAATCGTTGATCTGCAAGGCTTTCCCGCACTGGAAAACAGGGGCGCGTCCGGTTCATCCTTCAGGTGCGCAGTGCAGCACGGGTCACGCCTCAATTGAGCCAAACTGTCGTGGTGTTTTCCGCTCTCCAAACAACCAATTACCGGGTCCCCGAGAGATCCAATCGTGCAGTCCAGTAGCAAGGCGATCTCCCCGGTCATCCATCGCTTGCCGAGGCGGCAGTTCCTGCCGATGGGCATTGCGATGGCCGGTCTGCTGATCT
Organism: uncultured Reyranella sp.; assembly: GCA_964422305.1. Lineage (GTDB taxonomy): Bacteria > Pseudomonadota > Alphaproteobacteria > Reyranellales > Reyranellaceae > Reyranella. The sequence continues at coordinate 6,662 of CAYRBQ010000168.1, forward strand.
CCTGCACGGGCGCCCTCGCACAGACGATCGATGCCAGGCATTGGCAGGGCGCCACTGCCGCGACCAGGCAGCCCGAGCATGTGGTCGCCCGGACGATCGCGGAGTGGCGCAGCCTTTGGAGCCGTGTCGGCTCCCCCGCACCGGACATGTTCGAGGCAGGCCGCATGAATGCGGTGGGCATCTTCCTCGGCCGCCGCGCCGGCGAAGGCTATGCGGTCAATGTGCTCTCCACCACGCGTCGGCGCGACCGCATCGTCATCGTGTTCGAGGAGCGGATGCCCGCCGACATGATGATGGCCCAGCGTGGCGCGCCGCGGGCCGTCGCCAGCGCGCCCCCGTCGCCATCCTCGATGCCGTCGGGTGCCGCAGGCTTTGCCCCGCCCGGCATGGCCGCTCCGTCGCTGCCGCCGCAGCCGGCCCGGCCCGTCGGCCAGCCGACGTCGCCCTGGGCAATCATCCTCATCAACCGGGCCGACCTTCCGGTTTCGGTGGAGCAGCGCCTCTTCCGCTGACCCTCAGTGGGAGTGCCTGGGCACTCCCTTGGTCTCCGAGATCTTCTGGTAGTTGACCGCGAAGTCGAGGCACGCCCCGCTCGCGAGCTGGCCCACGAACTTGCGCTGCAGCTCCTGCCACGGCGTCTGGCTCTCAACGACGTTGGGTTTCCAGGCGGCTTTGCGCCTCGCGAGCTCCTCCTTGGCGATCATGATGTTGGCGGTCCGCTTGCCGATGTCGATCCGCACCTTGTCGCCGGTCTTCAGCAGCGCGAGCCCGCCGCCGACGGCGGCCTCGGGCGAAGCGTTGAGGATCGACGGACTGGCCGACGTCCCGCTCTGCCGGCCGTCGCCGACGCAAGGCAGCAGG
>CAYRBQ010000169.1:0-7519 GCA_964422305.1 uncultured Reyranella sp.
TGCGCGCCAGCATCTGGTCGAGGCTCTCCCAGTAGGTCGCCTCGAGCTCGCGCTCGGTCTCGGCATGGACTCGCTTGCGGTTGTGGTAGTGGATCGCGAGGCCAAAGCCGCGCGCGCGCCGCGCCAGCGCCTGGCCGATACGGCCCATGCCGACGATGCCCATGCGCTTGCCTTGCAGACGCGCCCCCAGCATCGAGGTCGGGCTCCAGCCCGCCCACTTGCCGTTGCGGACCAGCCGCTCGCCCTCGCCCATACGCCGCGCCGTCGCCAGCACCAGCGCCATCGACATGTCGGCCGTATCCTCGGTCAGCACACCCGGCGTGTTGGTGACGGTGATGCCGCGCTGGCGGGCCGTGTCGAGATCGATGTGGTCAACGCCGGTCCCGAACGACGCGATCAGCTTCAGCTTCGGGCCGGCCTGCGAGAGCACGCGGCTGTCAATGCGGTCGGTGACGGTGGGCACGAGGACGTCGGCGGCCTTCACGGCCTCGACGAGCTGGGGCGCCGAGAGCGGCTTGTCGTCGGCATTGAGTCTGGTGTCGAACAGCTCCATCAGACGCGTCTCGATCGCGTCGGGCAGCTTCCGGGTGACGATCACCAGCGGCTTCTTCTTGGAACTGGACGGCATATGGCTATGGGACCGGCACGGACTCGAAAAGGGGACCAAGCCCGATTAGCAATTCCCTGCTCATTTTGTCCAGCAAACGGGTCGAAGGATGCCGGCGGCATAAAATCGCGCCTTTTCAAAGACTTGTCGCCCGAAGTGGATATTTCAGGTATATAGGCGGCGATGGGAATTCGATCGTTGGTCCTGCTTTGCTTTGCCTCCCTGCTGCTGGCGGCTCTTTCGATGCCCCAAATAGGCGGCAAGGCGGCCCTCGCAGCCGACAAACCCAACAGCACCCAGCAGCGAAAAGGCTCAGGTCTGCCGATCCCACGGTTCGCCTCGCTGCGCTCCGACGAGGTCAACGTCCGCACCGGACCCGGCACGCGCTATCCCGTGGACTGGGTCTTCAAGCGCAAGAGCATGCCTGTCGAGATCGTGGCGGAATACGAGAACTGGCGCAAAATCCGCGACTGGCAGGGCGCCAGCGGCTGGGTCCACCAGAGCTTGTTGACCGGCAAGCGCAGCTTCATCATTTCTTCCAAGGCGGCGAGCCTGCACAAGACTCCCGCCGCCTCGGCCGAGGTGGTCGCCAGGCTCGAACCCGAGGTCATGGGCGAAATCCGCTCCTGCGCTGGCGACTGGTGCCGCGTCAAAGTGTCAGGCGTGAGCGGCTGGATCGAACGGACGGGCATGTGGGGCGTCTACAAATCGGAACCGATCAACTAGCCGCCCCCCCGCTGCTCCGCGGGAGCGGAGTGGGGCTAGCGGTCGGCCGCATCGAACCGTAGAACGAGGGTCACCGTGACCCACGACGTCAGTCTGAGCTATGCACGCTCCGAGCACATGTCGCCCGCCGCGATGGCGCTGGCGGGCTTGCTGCATGCCTTGGTGGCGCTGGCGCTGTTCTACATTTCGCCGTTGCGGCCGATCGAGCACTTCGAGGACGCCATCAACATCACGATGGACGCGCCGGTGACGCCGCCGGCGCCGGCCGAAGAGCCCAAGCCGGAGCAGGAGGCCATGGCCCCGCCGCCGCCCGCCGCCACCGCCCAGCCGTCCGGCCCGCCCATCCGCCTCGGCCTGCCGCCCCCGGCCCCGACGACTACCAATCCGCGCAGCGCGCCGGGCGTCGAGACGCCGGCCCAGCGTCCCGTCGAGAACCCGACGGCAGATCGCGCCACGCAAGAGGCGACCAAGCAGGAAGAGCCCGAACCTCCTCCGCAACAACAGGCGCTCGCGCAGCCCGTCCCGCCGCCGCCACCGCCGCGGTCTCTCGAACAGGCGCTGCCGCCGCTCAGCATGCCGCCACCGCCGCCGGTGACCGAACGCGAGGTGCCGAAGCCGGCGCCAGCACCGCGGCCGGCGCCCCCGCCCCCACAGCAGGCACAAAGGCCGGCGCCGCCGCCACAACAGCATCAGCAACCGCAGCATCAGCCACCTGCACAGCAAGGGCTCCGTCCTTCTCCGCTCGGCCAGGCGCCACAACAACGTGCGCCGGCCGAGCGCCAGGCCGCGGCGCAACCCTCGAACCCGACATTTCACAATCCGGCCGACAATTACGGTCAGAAGCGCGCCAAGGAAGAATATCTCTGGCAAGTCATGCGCCGCATCTCGCAATTCCCGTACGTGCCGAAGAATACCTCGACGATCCGCGAAGAGGGCACGGTGCTGACGCGCGTGACCATCGCACGCGACGGAAGGTTGCTGAATGTGGCACTCGAGCGATCGAGTGGTCTCGCGTCTCTCGATGCCGGCGTCATGGAGACGATTCGCAAGGCCAGCCCCTACGCCCCCCTGCCGGCCGACATCGAGGGCGCATCCCATACTTTTCTTCTGCCGGTCAGCTTCCGCTACAATGAAGTCCGCTGACCCCGGGCCGTGACCTCGGCCGGAACGTAGTACAATTGCCGTCGTGACCGAGGTAGCCACCCTCCAGTCCCAGACCGGGAGCATGTCGCCGGGCGCCGTCGCGCTGGCGGTCGGCCTGCACGTCGCCGTCGCGGCCGCATTGTGGTGGTTGGCGCCGCTCGACCGCGAGGACCACGCCGAAACCCCGATCATGGTCACGGTCGATCCGCAGCCTCTCGGCGGCAGCGGGGCGGTAGCCTCGTCCGGTGGCGGCATACCTCCTGCGGAGCCAGCGGAGGCCCAACAGCCCATCACGCCGCCTGCCGAGACGGTCCAGCAGGCCGCGGGCGTCGCGCCATCAACGACTCCGGCGGAGCCGTCGATTCCGCAAGCTCCACCGCAAGCGGTCGAACCGACGAAACCCAGCGAGGAGGAAACGGAAGCGACCTGGCAGACCGAAGCGTCGGCCTGGAAGCCCCATGTCACGTTCGAGCTTCCGCCGCCGGACGCGCCTCCGCCGCCGACCTCGCGCGACATTCCGCGACCGCGATCGCAGCAGGCGAGACCGCCGGTGCAGCGCGCACAGACCGCTTTCCCGCCGCGGGCGCCCGCGCCGCCCGCGGCCCAGCCCGGCAACACGCAGACGGCGGCGAGCATGCCGGGTCCGACCAACAGCGCGCCGGATTCGCTTTCCGGACACGGCGGAGAGCGCAACGACTACCTGACGCGCGTCTTCCGTCACATCGAACCGTTCCGCGTCTATCCCGAAGCGGCGCGCGCCAACCGTCAGCGCGGGCGCGTCGTCACGCGCGTCACGATCAACCGTGCGGGCGAGCTGGTGGCGCTGAGCATCGACCGCTCGAGCGGCTGGCCGCTGATCGACAATGCCGAGCTGGCCGCGATCCGTCGCGCCATGCCGCTGCCGCCGCCGCCGGCCGGCATGCCGGGCGATCCGCTCGTGCTGATCCTGCCGATGACCTACAACTACGAAGGTCGTTGAGAGCTCAGGCGAAGTCCTTGCCGAGCGCTTCGCGGACGGCCGCCGGCATCACGGCCATGTGGCCGTAGTTCGCGTGATCGAAGCCGACCACGACATCCCCCTCGCCGCTGCGGAACGCCTCGACCTGCGCGGCGGTGAAGGGAAAGCGGATGAACTGCACGGACGAGGCCTTGCCGTCGTCGCGCGAGCGCTCCTGGTCCTCCTCCGCGACGCCGCGGACGATCTCGCCGCCCACGCGGATGAAGGCCTTGTGCTCGACGCCGCCCAGCGTCGCCAGCACGCGCGCACGGCGGATCGGATCGTCGATCTCGAACATCACGGTGGCCACCAGCTCGGCACCCGCCGGGATCAGCGGATTGTAGGCCGCGAGCTCGTCCGCAAGCTGCTCGGCGCCACCCTTCTCGATGAAGAGCATCTCGTGGATCTGGTGCAGCATCGTGTCGAACGACTCGAAGTAGAAGGTCGCGAACGGCCCGACCTCGAGCCGGCGGTTCTTCTTGATCTCGGAGATCCGCTTGCGGCGCTCGGCGCGCTGGCCCGAGTATTCGGCGAGCGGGATGATGTCGGAGGCGGCGATCTTGCGCGGCGTCATGGTTCCTCGTCCGTGAGACCGTACGCGCGGGCCAGCAGCTCGATCGGATGGCTGGCGCGCGACGGCTTGGGTTTCTCCTCGCCCGCGGCGATTTCCATCACCTGCATCAGGTGATCGGCCGCGAGCGGGCACTCGGAAGCGACGAAGCTGGTGTTGTTCTTCAGTGCCGCCTGCGCGGCAGGCTTGCCCACCTTCACGGCGATGTCGAAGTTCTCGGTGCGGGCGCCCCAGATGCCGCCATGGCCGCTGCAGCGCTCGACCACCGCGACGCGGGTCTTGGGAATGAGGCGCAGCATCTCCGCGCCCTTCGGGCCCATGTTCTGCGCCCGCGCATGGCAGGCGAGATGCATGCTGACGCCGCCCTCCAACGGCTCCAGCCCTTCGGCCAGGCCATGCTTCTTGGCGATGTCGACGACATATTCCGAGAGATCGAACGTGGCGTTCGACAGGCGCTCGATGGCGGGATCCTTGGGCAGGATCAGCGGCCATTCGAACTTGAGCATCAGCGCGCAGGACGGCGTGAGCGCGATGACGTCGTAGCCCTTGTCGACCCACGGCAGCAGCGCCGCCGAGACTTCCTTGGCGGCCGCCGCGACCGATTCGATGTCGCCAAGCTCGAGCTTCGGCATACCGCAGCAGGCCGGATGCACGACTTCGGTCTCGACGCCGTTCTTGGCCAGGACCGCGCGCGCGGCCGCGCCGATGTCGGTGTTGTTGAAGTTCACGAAGCAGGTCGCGTAGAGCACAGCCTTGCGCTTTCCGTAGGCGGGCGCGGCCTCGTTCAGCACCGCCCCCTCGCGGCGCGCGCGGATCTCGAAGGTCTCGCCGGCGTAGCGCGGCAGGCGGGCACCGTGATGGATGCCGGCGAGCCGCTCCATGCTCTTGCGCGTCATCGAGTTGTGCTCATCGCTCACCCAGTTGGCGACCGAGGCGAGGAACGTGCCCAGGCGGCCGGTGCGATCGGTGTCGGCGAGCTGCTTCTCGACGAAGCCCGTGCCCTTCTTGCGGGCCTGCACGGCACGGTGACGCAGCATGAGATGCGGGAAGTCCAGCGCCCACTCGTGCGGCGGCACATAGGGACACTTGGTCATGAAGCACATGTCGCAGAGCGTGCAGGCCTGCTCGACCTCGGCGTACTTCTCCTTCGGCACGCCGTCGAGTTCGCCGGTCGGGCCGTTGTCGATCAGGTCGAAGAGGCGCGGAAACGAATCGCAAAGGTTGAAGCAGCGACGGCAGCCGTGACAGATGTCGAAGACGCGCTCCATTTCCTTCTCGAGCGCACGCTCGTCCCAGAACCAGGGGCTCTGCCAGTCGAGGTCGTGACGGATCGGGGCTTCGAGACTGCCTTCGCGCATCTTGGAACTCTGGTTGCGGCCGGATCGCTGGAAGAAAAAGGGGACCCGGTCCGGGTCCCCTTTCTGGAAGTCCGAGGACCTCAGGCCATCGTGTCGAGGGCCTTCTGGAAGCGCCCGGCGTGGCTCTTCTCGGCCTTCGCGAGCGTCTCGAACCAGTCGGCGATCTCGGCGAAGCCTTCCTCGCGCGCGGTGCGCGCCATGCCCGGGTACATGTCGGTGTACTCGTGCGTCTCGCCGGCGATCGCGGCCTTGAGGTTGGCCGAGGTCTCGCCGATCGGCAGGCCGGTGGCCGGGTCGCCGCTCACCTCGAGGAACTCGAGATGGCCGTGCGCGTGGCCGGTCTCGCCTTCGGCCGTCGAGCGGAACACCGCCGCGACATCGTTGTAGCCTTCGACGTCGGCCTTCTGAGCGAAATAGAGGTAACGGCGGTTCGCCTGGCTCTCGCCGGCAAACGCAGCCTTCAGGTTGCCTTCGGTCTTGGAGCCCTTGAGGTTCGCCATGATCCTTCTCCCTTCTTGATCGGCCCATCCGCCAATCTCGACATGGGTTTTAGGGAACGGTCCGCAAACCCGTCAAGGAGATTAGAACTATTCTAATCCTTGAAAACGATTCGCAAGAAGTCGCCCGATGGATCGGACGGCTAGCGGCGGACGCGGACGATGACGTCGACCCGCGACAGGCGGGTGCCCTTGGGCGGGCTCGGCAGGCCGGCGATGGTCACCTTCTCGGACGGAAAATCGTGCAGCTCGCCGTCGTTCTCGACGAAGAAATGGTGATGGTCGCCGGTGTTGGTGTCGAAATAGGACCGCCCGGGGGCCACCACGACCTCGCGCAGCAACCCGGCATCGCGGAACTGGTTGAGCGCATTGTAGACAGTGGCCAGCGATACCGGCATGCGGGTCGCCTTGACCTCGGCATGCAGGCTCTCCGCCGTCACGTGGCGGTGCCCGCTCTCGAACAGCACGCGCGCCAGCGCGACCCGCTGCCGCGTGGGGCGCAGGCCGGCCGCACGCAGGCGGTCGGGGAAATCGGGGGTATTGCCGGGCATGGTTGCAGTCATATGTAAGAGGTTGAAAGGGACAAGAAAAGGGCCTGTTTGGCGCGATTCACCGGTTTGCACCGGCCGTCCCGCATCCCTATTCTGCCTCCGAAGCCCGATTCGGGCGGCCCGCGGGACGGTGAATGTGAGCGAGCAGAAGAACAGTTACAGTTTTGAAGACCTGATCGAGTGCGCCAAGGGCCACCTGTTCGGCCCGGGGAACGCGCAGCTCCCGCTGCCGCCGATGCTGATGTTCGACCGCATCGTCCAGATCAATTCGACCGGCGGGAAGTACGGCAAGGGCGAGATCGTGGCCGAGCTCGACGTGAAGCCCGACCTCTGGTTCTTCAAATGCCATTTCGAGGGCGACCCGGTCATGCCGGGCTGCCTCGGCCTCGACGCGCTGTGGCAGATGCTGGGCTTCTTCCTGGGATGGATGAAGGCCCCCGGCCGTGGCCGGGCACTGGGCGTCGGCGAGGTCAAGCTCACCGGCATGATCGTCCCGACGGTCAGGAAGCTGACCTACCACGTCCATCCCAAGCGGGTGATCCTGCGCCGGCTCGTCATGGGCATCGGCGACGGTTTCGTGACGGCCGACGGCAAGGGCGTCTATGAGGCCACCGACATGAAGGTCGGCCTGTTCCAGGACGCGGCCGCGACCGCGGCGGCGGGCTGATGAAGCGCGTCGTCGTCACCGGCCTCGGCATCGTCTCCCCGATCGGCAACAACGCCGCCGAGGTGACCCAGTCGCTGAAGGACGGCAAGTCGGGCATCGAGTTCGTGCCCCAGTACAAGGAGCTGGGCTTCCGCAGCCAGGTCGCCGGCACCCTCAAGCTGAACGTCGAGGAGCTGGTCGACCGCCGCCTCATGCGCTTCATGGGCAACGGCGGCGCCTACGCGTACCTCGCCATGAAGGAGGCGATCGCCGATGCCGGCCTCTCCGAGGCCGACGTGTCGAACGAGCGCACCGGCCTGGTCGCAGGCTCGGGCGGCCCGACCACCGGCGCCATCGTGCAGGCCGCCATCACCGCCAAGGAGAAGGGCCCCAAGAGGGTCGGCCCGTTCCAGGTGCCGCGCG
>CAYRBQ010000170.1:0-7517 GCA_964422305.1 uncultured Reyranella sp.
AGGTCGCCCTCGCAGTCGTCGTAGCCGTCGGCCACCATGGCGCCGTGCACGTTGATCAGCACGGCGTCGAGCGGCAGGGCGGCCTTCACGCCGGCCAGCACCTCGTCGCGGAAATCCTCGTAGACCTTGCGCACCGTCGTGCCCGACGGCGCGGCGAAGGTGGCGAGGCCCTCGATCACCGTCCAGCCGCGCTCCTCGGCCTTCTTGCGCCAGACATGAAGGGGCGCCGTGAAATTGGTGGGTTCGTGCCTGGTGGCATCGCCGCGCCAGATGCCGTGCTCCTGGTAGCCGCGCAGGCCGGTCGGGAAGGGCACGAACTGGTTGGTCTCGGTCCCGAGGGCCGCGATGAACACACGCTTGGTCACGATCACTCCTTGGCGCAGTGGCAGCCCGCGACATGGTCGTCGACCATGCCCGAGGCCTGCATGAAGGCGTAGCAGATGGTGGAGCCGACGAACTTGAAGCCGCGCTTCTGCAGCGCCTTCGACATCGCGTCGCTTTCCGGCGTCCGCGCCGGAACCGCCTTCAGGCTCCTCGGCCGGTTCTTCTTCGGCTTGCCGCCGACGAAGCTCCACAGGAACTTCGAGAACGAGCCTTCCTGCTCGACGAGCGCGAGATAGGCGCGGGCGTTGCTGACGCTCGCGTCGATCTTGCCCTTGTGGCGGATGATGCCGGGGTCGGCCAGCAGCTTGGCGAGCTTCGCCGGCGCATAGCGCGCGATCTTCTTCGGGTCGAATCCGTCATAGACCTTGCGATAGTGCTCGCGCTTGCGAAGCACGGTGATCCACGAGAGGCCCGCCTGGCAGCCTTCGAGGGTCAGGAGCTCGAACAGCGCGCGGTCGTCGCGCAGCGGCCGGCCCCATTCCGTGTCGTGGTATTTCTGGTAGAGCGGGTCTTCCGAAACCCAGCCGCATCTCGGCTTGCCGTCTGCGCCGCTCACTCTATCGTGCCTCCAAACCATGTGAGGAAGTTACCCAATGCCCAAGGATCTCGCCAACCTCAAGGTCTGCATCTTCGACGTCTTCGGAACCGTCGTGGATTGGCGCGGCAGCCTGATCGAAGACATGCCCAAGCTCGGCAAGAAGTACGGGCTCGAGACCGACTGGACGAGCTTCGCCGACGACTGGCGCGGCCTCTACCAGCCGCAGATGCACCGCGTGCGCAAGGGCGAGCTGCCGTGGACGCGCATCGACGACCTCCACAAGGAGGCCTTCGAGATGCTGCTGAAGAAGCGCGGCCTGAAGCATCCCGGCGAAGCGGGCGCGTGGGAGTTCACGCACCTCTGGCACAAGCTCCGGCCGTGGCCCGATTCGGTCGAGGGCATCGGCATGATGAAGAAGAAGTATGTCGTGGCCACGCTCAGCAACGGCAACGTGGCGCTGCTGATCAACATGGCCAAGAACGGCGGCATCCCGTGGGATCACTGCTTCTCGGGCGAGACCTTCAAGCACTACAAGCCCGACCCCGAAGCCTATCTCGGCGTGGTCGACAGCATGTACCTCAAGCCCGAGCAGGTGATGCTGGTCGCCGCCCACAACGGCGATCTGGCGGCGGCCCAGAAGTGCGGCCTCTCGACCGGCTACGTCAACCGTCCCTACGAGCACGGTCCCAACCAGAAGGTCGACTTCAAGGCCGAGGGCGATTGGGACGCCGTCGGCGACACGATCATCGAGGTCGCGAAGAAGATCGGCTGCTAGCCTCGCTTACACGCCGATCGTGGTGAGGTCCTGGAACCAGTGCTGCGCTTGGATGTAGGACTTCACCTTGGGTGACAGCGCGTGCGGGTTGGTGTCGTGCACCACCCAGATCAGTACCGCGTCGTCCACGACCTTCTCGTGGACCTTGGCCATGATCGCGTCCTGCTTGGCCGGGTCGAAGGTGGCCAGCGCCTCGTCGATGAGCTTGTCGACCTCGGGGCTCGCATAGTTGCTCCAGTTCACGCCGACGGGTGCCGCCTGGTTCGACGCGAAGAAGCGCGTGAAGGCGTAGAGCGGGTCCGACGTCACGTAGGCGATGTTATTGGCAGTGACGTCCTTGTTCATCTCGGCCTTGGCGCCGGCGCGCCAGGCCGTGTAGAGCGCCTCGAGCTCGACAACCTTGAACTCGAGGTCGATGTAGACGTCCTTGAACATCTCCTGGATCGCCTCGTTCATCGGCAGCGACAGCATCTGGCCGGTGCCGCCGGAGGCCACCACGAACTTGGTCTTGAGCGGCTGCGCCTTGCTGAAGCCCGCCGCGCTCATGAGCGTACGCGCCGCGTCGGGCGCGTACTTGATCTCGAAACTGGGCTTGCCGAACCATGGGCTGGTGCGGTCGACCTGGCCGAAGGCCGGCTGGGCGAGGCCGCCCAGGAGCCGGACGATGGCGTTGCGGTCGATCGCGAGGTTGGCGGCCTTGCGGAGCCGGATGTCGGTCCAGGGCGAGCCGGGCAGCATGGACGGGTGATAGTTCCAGACGTGCGGCGTCACGTTCTGCACGATCTTCATGCCGCCCTTGGTGAGGCGGTCGACGGCGTCCGGCGGCGGCGTCTCGATCAGGTCGACGGTGCCTGAAAGAAGTGCGGCGGTGCGCGTCGCGGCTTCGGGCGCCACGACCAGCACCATGCGGTCGGCCTTGGGGATGCGCTTGGGGTTCCAATAGGCCTCGTTCTTGACCAGCTCGGCGCGCTCGCGCGGCACCAGGCGAGCGAGCTTGAACGGGCCGGTGCCCGACGGCTCGGAGGCGACCTTGTTCCAGTCCTTGCCGAGTTTCTCCCACTGGGCGGGGCTGCAGACCAGGAACCAGAGCATCTGATAGGGGAAGAGCGCGTCGACAACCTTGGTCTTCACCTCGACCGTCATGTCGTCGATCTTCCTGTAGCTCGCGACCGACGGCAGACGCGGGCGGACTTGCGAGGCCTGGCGCTGGTCGAATTGCGGGCTCTTGGTGTCGAACACCTTGTCGAAGTTCCAGACCACGACGTCGGCGTCGAAGGCCGAGCCGTCGTGAAACTTTACGCCCGGGCGCAGCTTGAAGGTCCACAGCGTCTTGTCGGCGTCGCTCACCTTCCATTCGGTGGCGAGGCCGGGGATCAGCTTGCCGGGCTTGTCGGAGACATCCATCTCCCAAGCGACCAGTGGGTCGTAGAGCGTGTAGCCGGTAAACTTGTAGGCACCGGCGCCACGGTCGGGCTGACCGGTGGTCAGTGGCACGTCGGCCATCGAGATGCCGAAGCGCACCACCTTCTCCTGAGCGAGAACAGGCAAGGGCAGCGTGGCGAGGGTGCCGGCGAGAACGGTACGACGGGACAGCTTCATGGGGTGCTCCTCAGATCGGGGCTCGTTTTGATCGCCACGGCGTCGCGCGTTCGTAGGCGGCGCCCGCGGCCAGCACGCTCGCCTCGTCGAACGCGCGGCCCGCGAGCTGGAAGGCGAGCGGCATCCCGTCGGCGCCGAAGCCGCAGCACACCGTGGCCGCCGGCTGGCCGGTGACGTTGAACGGCATGGTGAGCGAGGGCTTGCCGAGGAAATGGAAGATCTGCTGCGGCTCCTCGAAGATCTCCGGAGCGCCCCAGTGGTTGGCCGTCATGATCAGGTCATAGCCGCACATCGCCTCGCGCGTGTCCTGGTGCAGCTTGCGCCGGAAGCGCAGCGCCGAGATGTACTGCTCGGCCGAGATGAAGGCGCCGAGCTGGAAGCGCCGCCGCGTCGTGTAACCGAACTTCTCCGGCCGCTCGATCACGTCGCGGCGATGGATGGCGTGTGCCTCGGTGGTGATGATGACGCGGCCGCAGATGTGATAGTCGCGCACGTCGGGAAACGTGACCTCCTCGACGATGGCGCCGAGGTCGCGGAACACGCGGACGGCATCCTCCATGCCCTTGGCCATGTCGGGCGAGAGCTGGCCGTCCGGCCCCTCGTACCATTCGCGCGCCAGCGCGATGCGCATGCCCTTGATCGGGCGCTGCGCGGCGGCACCGTAGTCGACCTTCTCGGCCCTGGCCGAGCCCTGGTCGTTCGGATCGTGGCCCGCCAGCGCGCCCAGGATCAGGGCGCAATCCTCGGTCGTCCAGGCCAGCGGGCCCGCCGTGTCCATGCTGAAGGCGAGCGGGAAGATGCCGCAGCGGCTCACCAGCCCGTAGGTCGGCTTGATGCCGGCCGTGGCGCAGTAACCGGCGGGATTGCGGATCGAGCCGCCTGTGTCGGAGCCCATCGCGCCCATGCAGAGCGCCGCTGCCACCGCGGCTCCCGAGCCGCTCGACGAGCCGCCGGGCTGGTACTTCGTGTTCCAGGGATTGAGCACCGGCGGGAAAGGCTGGTCCGGTGTCATCGCGCCGTTGGCGAACTCATGCGTGCCGAGCTTGCCCAGCATCACCGCGCCCGCTTCCTTGAGTTTGCGCACTGATGCCGCATCGATCGAGGGCACGTAGTCGATCTTGAGATGCGAGTGGCCGGTCGTCTTCACGCCAGCCGTCTCGTAAATGTCCTTCAATGCGAGCGGGATGCCGTGCAGCGGCCCGCGCCGCAGTCCGCCCTGCATCTCCCGGTCGGCCTGGCGCGCGGCATTGCGTGCCTCATCGGCGGTGATGGCGACGTAGCTCGAGATCCTGTGATCGACTGCGGCGATGCGGGCGAGGAAGGCGTCGGTCAGCGCCGTCGCTGTGAGCTCGCCGCGCGCCATCAAGCGCCCAGCCTCGGCGATTCCGAGGGTCGTCAGGTCGGCCATGTCGTGTCTACTCGTCGGCGCGAAAGATGTGCGGCGGCTCCGCAGCCCATGCCCAGCCCTGGGGGATGCGCTCCATCAGGCCCAGCAATCCGACGTAGCCTTTGTGCAGGTGACCGATGTCCTCTTCGGTCAAGGTGAGGCCGGTCAGCGCGGCGCGTGCACGAAACTCCTCGAGTGTCGGCATCTTGATCGACGATGACATGCATCCCTCCGCGCAATCGATCATGCAATCGACATGCCGCGCACGCCTTGGTGCGTCGAAGATCGTTGGCTTGCTGCTTGCATGATCGCGGTTGCGAGCGCTTCCCGTCGGGAAGCGTCGAACGGAGAAACAGCGAATGTTCAAAGGTCTTCGTGCTGCCGCTATCGGCCTCGGTGTTCTCGCCGCGACGGCGGTGCCTGCCTTCTCGCAAGGCACTCTGCGCATCGGCATGACAGCCGCCGACATTCCCCAGACGACGGGACAGCCCGATCAAGGCTTCGAGGGCTTCCGGTTCGCCGGCTACACGATCTACGACGCGCTGGTGAACTGGGACCTGTCGAAGGCCGACACGATCGCCGACATCAAGCCTGGCCTCGCCGTTTCATGGGCGCCGGTCGAGGGCGAGCCGACCAAATGGATCTTCAAGCTGCGAGAGGGTGTGAAGTTTCATGACGGCTCCGACTTCGATGCCGACGCCGTTATCTGGAACCTCGAGAAGCTGCTGAATGACAAGTCTCCGCAGTTCGACCGCAAGCAGCTTGCGCAGGCGCGCGCACGCATCCCGACCCTGATCGGCTATCGCGCTGTCGACAAGTACACAGTGGAGCTCACGACCCGCATCGTGAACTCACTGTTCCCCTACGACATGTCCTACATTTTCTACTCGAGCCCCGCGAACTTCGAGAAGCAGGGTCGCGACTGGGCGAAGGTCGCCCTGCAGCCGTCTGGCACCGGCCCGTTCAAGGTCGATCGTGTCGTGCCGCGCGAGCGCATGGAGCTGTCGCGCTTCGACGGCTACTGGGACAAGGCCCGCGTGCCGAAGCTCGACAAGGTGATCCTGTTTCCGATGCCTGAGGCGGCGACCCGCACCGCCGCGCTGCTCGCGGGCCAGGTCGACTGGATAGAGGTTCCGGCGCCCGACGCCATCCCGCGCCTCAAGCAGGGCGGCATGAGCATCGTCACCAACAAGTACCCGCACAACTGGGCCTACCAGCCCAGCATGGTCGAAGGCTCGCCGTGGACCGACATCCGCGTGCGCAAGGCCGCAAACCTGGCGATCGACCGCGCCGGCCTCAACAAGCTGCTGGGTGGCCTGATGATCGAGTCGAAGGGCGTGGTCTATCCAGGCCATCCCTGGTTCGGCTCGCCGAGTTTCGACATCAAGTACGACCCGGCGGCGGCCAAGAAGCTGCTGGCGGAGGCCGGTTACAGCGCGACCAAGAAGCCCAAGATCAAGATCGCAATCTCGACCTCGGGTTCGGGCCAGATGCTGCCGCTGCCGATGAACGAATACGTGCAGGAGAACCTGAACGCCGTGGGCTTCGACGCCTCGTTCGAGGTCATGGAGTGGAACGCACTGGTCACCTTCGCCTTCCAGCCCGTCACAGGCGACGCCGCCACCAAGGCCGGCGTCAACGGCATCAACATCAGCCGCGCCACGGTCGATCCCTACTCGGCCTTCATGCGGCTCTACCACTCGAGCTTCGTGCCGCCGGCGGGCGCCAACTGGGGCATCCTCAGGGACCCGAAGATCGACGAGATGATCAACAAGGCGCACACGAGCTTCGACAAGGCGGCGCAGACCAAGGCGCTGGCCGACGTCCACAGCTACATCGTCGACCAGTCCTACTGGGTCTATATCGCCCACGATCTCAACCCGCGCGCGATGAACCCCAAGGTGAAGGGCTTCGTGCAGGCCCAGAGCTGGTTCCAGGACCTGACGCCGATCTCGATGCAGTAACGTTCCAGTAAGGCAGGGAGCCGACGCCCATGCTGCTCTACGCCCTGAGGCGGCTGATCTACCTGATTCCGGTCGCCTTCGGCGTATCGCTGCTGGTCTTCGGTCTCGTCCATCTCGCGCCCGGCGACCCGATCTCCGCAATCGTGCCGCCGGACGCCCCGAAGGAAGTGGTCGACAAGCTCAAGGAGTATTACGGCTTCGACAAGCCGCTGCCGGTCCAGTACCTGCGTTGGCTCGGCGTGACACTTACCGGCGATCTCGGCACGTCGATCGGCACCGGGCGATCGGTGGCCCAGGAGGTGGGCAGCGCCTTCGGCAACACGATCATTCTGGCGATCGCGGCCACGCTGTTCGCTTTCACCCTGGCGGTGATCCTCGGCACGTCTGCCGCCTATGCCAAGTCGCGCATCGTCGATCGCCTGGTGACGTCGATCTCGCTGGTCGGGGTCAGCGTCCCGCACTTCTGGCTGGCCATCGTGCTGGTCATCATATTCGCGGTCGAGCTGGGCGCCTTGCCGCCCATGGGCATCGGCCCGGAGAATTCGACCGGCTGGCGCTTCGACCGCGCGCACCTCGCCCACATGGTCCTGCCGACGATCGCGCTTTCCGTCATTCCCCTCGGCGTCGTCACCCGCACGGTCCGCTCCACCGTCAAGGAAACGCTCTCCATGGAGTTCGTGACGGCGCTGCAGGCCAAGGGCATGCGCGACAGCCGCATCCTGTTCCATGTGCTGAAGAACGCGGCGCCGACTTGCCTCGCCGTCATGGGCCTGCAGGCCGGCAACCTGATCGGCGGCTCGATCCTGATCGAGACCGTGTTCGCCTGGCCGGGCACCGGCTTCCTGCTGAACAGCGCCATCTTCCGGCGCG